>JAOZVK010000024.1:0-11866 GCA_029938185.1 Bacteroidales bacterium
TACTTCACTATATTGAGTGCTGCAAACAAGTGATTTGTGCAATATTTAAGTAAGTACAGCTCTTATTTTTATATTTATTTCTTTAAAACTATTCAATCCATTAAATGCTCAGCATAAACAAGAAATACTTTCGGAAAATCAGTTTTCTGTTCCAAAAAACATGGGAGATAGTTTATTTGTAAGAAATACCAGTAACAATACGATAGAAACAAGTAGTGTTGATACAATAAATAAAGACACAATTTTATTTAATACTTTTAATATATTAAACGACAAATGTATTCATAGAAATGGTTCTTGGTCATTTGCAACCGACCCAGAAGGCGAAGATATGGGAAGTTCGTATGGTACACCACACAACAGAGTAATAAAAACAATATACCCTAAACTTAACGGAAGTACAACAATTGCAAACCAAGAAATGTTGATTTCTTTTAGTGTTAAAAATGTATATAACAGATCTTTATATTTTTCAAGTTTTATTGTAAAAGTTATCAAAACATATAATGCTAAGGCTGAACAGAGTAAATACAATTTGTATGAAACACGAAGCGATAATGAATTAAAATTATCAGTTGTTACATTAAATAACAAGAAAAACTATTATCCATCCACTACCTATAAAGAACCTATTAGTGTCAATGGTGCTTTAATTTGTAATGTGAAAATAACAGGCGATAACAGTTGTAAAGATTTAATATACAACTTTAAAATAATTATAGATTTTATTGATGATAGTGGAAATCATTACTCAAAAGAATCGGATAAGAGTTATTTTATTGCTTTTAAAAACAAAAAATAGATACTTTGAGCGGCTACACGTATAGTATTGGACATTATTTTATTTTTTGACAGGATTTACAGGATTAACAGGATTGATTTTTATCGTGTTACGAAATACCTGATAAACAAGACTGTCCAACTTCTGACGGGTAGCCCTTTGAGCTTTTTAAATATTGCATAGACATAGCCAATAGTTTTTAAGGTCTTCTACCTATTTTATCCTGCTTACGTTCCCTTTGTAAACTTGTGTTAATTAGCAACTTTGTAAAAAGTAAATAACATATAATATGAAATATATACAAAAAATAATAATTTGCATTGCATTATGCCTTTTTTTTAATAATACTTTTTCGCAAAACAATGCAAATGATTTAAGAGAAGAAAGTGTAAGATATTATAACAAAGGCGATATTAAAAATGCAATTAAATATGCAGAAGATGCTCTAATGTTGGCTAAAAAACAATATGGAAACAGAAGCTTTTTATATGCTTTTATACGAAATCAGTTAAACTTTATTTACATAATGTCTGGAAGGCTGAATAAAGCCAAAATAGGCTGTATTGAAAATAACAAACTACTTACACAGCTCATAAAAAAAAATAAAAAACAATATTATGGATTATACAAAAATTCGGTAAATATATTAACAAATTATTATAATTCGGTTGGTGGATATTACCATGAAATAGACAGTTTGTTGGAATTAACACTTAAATTTCACACAAAAAACTCACGTAACTATACAATAACAATAAATAACTTAGCAGAGCATAATAGAAAATATGGAAAATATCATAAAGCAGAGCCTCTGTTTTTGAAAAGTATAGAGTTATATGAAAAAAATAAAGTTAAAAATACCGAGTATGCAACTATGATTAACAATTTAGGATTATTGTATTATGAAATTGGAAGGTATAACAAAGCCGAATATTATTATAAAACATCATTAGAAATACTTAAAAATACAAAACATTCATATAATACCAAAAAAGTATACTCAAATGTAAGTAATAATCTGGTATATATTTATAATAAACAAAGAAAATTTGATAAAGCATTATTAATGCTTTTTAAAAATACACAAATAACTGATAAAAATTCAATTGAATATTTACATATAATAAATAATGTTGCACAAACATATTTACTGAATGGTGATTATAATTTAGCAAAAATATTTTTTGAGAGAGTTGTTGATTTATGCAAAAAACGTAAACATACTAAAAGTCAGATTTATATAAGTTCATTACTTAACATAGCTAATATATATAACCATAATAATAACTTTGAAAAAGCTGAAATATTTAATAAAAAAGGGATGTTATTAATAGAACAAAACAAAGGAATAAATAATGATCTTAATTTCAATGTTTTTAATAATCTTGCTGATTTATACTATAAAAAAAAAGATTATAAAAAAGCTAATGATTATTTTTTAAAAGCCTCAAATAGTATTAACCAACAAACAAAATATAATTTCAGAATTTTAAGTGAAAAGGAAAAATTTTCTTACATTAAAAAAACTAATTTTTACATAAATACATATCAAAACTTTGCTTTCGATTATCACAAAAAAACACCAAAAATAACTGGAGATGTTTTTAATAATTTGCTTTTTCACAAAAAACTTATTCTATTTAATACACGCTCATTACAACAGCTTATAAATAATTCTAAAGACTCGGCACTTCAAAATAATTATTATAAACTGTATAATACAAAACAAAAAATTTCTAATAATTTCATACAAACAATTAATAAACAACTGTATGTAGAAGTTGAAAATTTGGAGAAAAAAATATTACAACGTTTAAATATTTTATATCCAAACAAAAAAAATAGTTCTAAAGCAACAAACTACAAAGATTTACAAAACACTTTAATCAATGACGAAGCTATTATTGAGTTTACTAATTTTACAAGATATTTTAAAGGCAAATGGACAGATACTTTATATTATTGTGCATTAGTTCTTCGTAAAAATTATAAGTATCCAAAGCTTGTGTTTTTAAGTACCGAAAGGTCTTTAAAAAAAATATTAAAACGGAAACCATACGAACAAAATGATGCAAGATATATAACAAATCTTTACAATAATGATTCGAAAGCAGAAGGAAGAGGAGCTAAATTATATGATTTAATTTGGTCAAAAATTGATACTTTATTGCCAAATATTAAGCGGGTATATATTTCGCCAACTGCTTTGTTGTATAATATTTCTTTTTCGGCTTTGGCTATCAATAATACAAGCTGTTTAAAAGATAAATATGAAATTAATTACCTTACAAGTTCTCAAAATGCAATAAATAAAACTTTGTATTTTAAGGAAATAAACTCGGCATCTTTGTTTGGTGGTATTATTTATAATGCAGATAGTTTGGCTCTACTATCGGCAATAAAAAATTATAAAGAAAACAATCTACAAACTGTTCGCTCCACTTTTGATAGTGAAAAAAACAAAATATCTTTAAAATACTTACCAAGTACTCTTAAAGAAATAGAAAACATTAAAAAATTATTTACAAAACATAATAAAAAAGCTGATATATTTGCAGGTGTAAATGCTAATGAAGAAGCATTTAATAATACAATGTTTACACAACCCGATTTATTGCATATAGGCACACATGGCTATTATTTATCGCAAGAAAAAGCAAACCATCGAAATATGTTTTCTCCTCTGCACAATTTGCATACTATTGATAGATCATTGTTCCGCTCTGGTTTATTTTTGGCAGGTTCGCAGCGAACAATTGATGGAAAAACAGCATTAAAAAATTGTGGCGATGGAATTCTCAACTCCTATGAAATATCCATGCATCAGTTAAACAAAACTCGTTTGGTGGTTCTGTCTGCTTGCCAAACAGGCTTGGGCGATGTTGCAGGAAGTGAGGGTATTATTGGTTTAAGAAGAGCATTCAAAACAGCAGGAGTCGATTATATGATTCTTGCTCTATGGGAAGTTCCGTCTTATACCACAATGGAGTTTATGAATTTGTTTTACAAATATTTTACTGAAGGCGAAAAAATAGAAACAGCATTCTCAAAAGCACAAAACAAAATGTATAAAACATATAAACTACCATACTATTGGGCGGGATTTGTTTTGCTTAAATAGGTATAAGGAGTTAAAAGTTAAAAAGCTAAAAGTTAATTCTACTAAAAATAAGAGGTTTAGCATTCAATTTATTTTAGTTCAAAAAAATAAAATGGAAGAGTAAGCCAAAGTAAATTAGTAAGTCGTAAATTTTTAAAATTATGGAATTAGATATTACACTTAACAAGACAAATAAAATATCAAAAAAAGAATTATTACGCTTTATTCTTTTTTTGTTGCTGTTTTTAGGAATCGTTTTTTCTACTGCAATGTTTATTCAATATATGCATGAGAACAATAATAAAGAACAAAATGAAAATAAGTGGGAAAAGAATAGTGGAAAAAGTGGCAAACACAAAAACGTTAATGCCAAAAAGGCAGCAAAAGAAAAATGGTTAAAAGCTAAAGAACGTTTACAGCAGTTGAAACAACAAAAACGGACAAAAGAAATTGCAAAACAAATACGTAAAGCGGAAAATGAAGTAAAACACTGGTTAAAGAAAATGAATGAAACTGGTGAAACCCATAGGAGACAAGGAAAATAAAAACTAAAAAGTCATGGAATATAACTTTATACCCTGCAAAAATTTTGGAAAAATATCATTTGCAGATACAGAAAATGATATTTTAAATAAAATTGGTAAACCCAAGTATATTAATACTGAAATATACGAAGACGAGGATAACTATGATAAAACAATTTATTACGAATATCCAAATTTTGGTGTAAGTATTAAATTTAACTATTACAATAATGAATATCATGGCTTAACAATTTCAAGTAAAAAGGCATTCTTAAATAAAAAAAATTTGTATAAATTAGATAAGAATGAGATTATTACAGACGTTGAACAGATTTATAAACAAATGAAACTGCCTTTTAATCCGGAAATTGAAACACATGATATGGTAGAATACAAGGAAAGTAAATATGATTTCGATGAAATTGGTGTATCAATGTGGTTTTCGAATAATACATTGAATGATATTTATTTTACAGCACCTGGTTATGAAATTGGAAATGTGATAACGTATAGATAAACAGACAAGTGCCTATGGCAGTCCGCAGTTGATAGTAGGCTAATGCAAGAGAAGAAAAGTCTGAGTAAAAATGGCTGAAGACTGTGAACTATTTCTGTTAGTTTTTTTGCGACTGTTAAGATCTTTCGTTTAGACCACAATTAAAAATTGGCGGTGGTTTATGTACCACAATACTAATTAAACGCAATCAAAAGTCTGATAGGACGAACTATTGTAAAACCACAACGATAGTTGTGGGAAAAAATATGTTTTACATTGTGGTTTAAAAATAGTTACCGTTTAACTTTGACAAAGTTTAAAACTTTGTCAAAGTTGGACTTACGTAATTAAAAAATGTAAATTTATAACCGTTTGCAGTATATACCTTAAAAGGTTCAATGATACAATTATACAAAATGTAACTAAGTTTTTCAATAAAAATAAAATACAATGAAATATATACAAAGAATAATAATATGCATTAGCATTTTGTTTTTAACAAATGATCTGTATGCACAGGATATAGAGAAAATTGATAAGTTGTTAAAAAAAATGGAACTATGCTATAAAGAAAAAAGATTAGATAGTGCAATAATATATGCAAAGCAGGCTTTAGCTGAGGTAGAAAATATTTTAGGAAAAAAAAGTTATGGATACACGTTGATATTAAATTTTATAAATAAAATTTATTTAAAAGCAGGCGAAATTAATAAGGCAAAGAATGGTTGTATAGAAAATTATAACTTATTAAAAGAGTTAGTAAAAAAAGATAAAAAACAATATATAGGTATATATCAAGTAGCTTTAGATTTATTAATGCGCTATTACAATAAAATAGGAAATCAATTAGAAGCTGCTAAGTTGCTTTTTGAGAAAGACAATTTGTACACACAAGATATGACGAAAACTGACAAGTTATTTTTTAAATCAGTAATATGCGCTAAAGAAAAAAGATTAGATAGTGCAATAATATATGCACAACAGGCTTTAGTTGAGGTAAAAAATAAATTAGGAAAAAAAAATAATGTATACACAAAGATATTAAATTTCTTAAATTTCAGATATATGGAAATTGGTGAAATTAATAAAGCAAGGAATGGCAGTATAGAAAATTATAACTTATTAAAAGAGTTAGTAAAAAAAGATAAAAAACAGTATACAGAATTATATAAATGGGCTTTACTTTTATTAGGAAGCTATTACAATGAAATAGGAAATCAAGTAGAGTTTGATAAGTTGCTTAATGAACAAGCCAATTATTTTCCTAAAAACACATTAGAATATGCTGGGTATCTTGGTAGTTTGGCACTAAGTTATGAGAGAAAAGGTAATAATGCTAAGGCAGAAGCTTTGTTATTAGAAAGTATGAAAAAACAAAAAAAACATGATGGAGATTCCATTGAATATGCAGGAACAGTTAGTAATTTGGCTGCCTTATATGCAAGTCTTGGTTTGTTTGACAAAGCCGAAAGATATATTCTTGTAGCCAAAAATGTGTTAGAAAAAACAAATAATATAAATACAAGAAGCAACTACACCCACGCTATAACACATAATCTTGCACTTATTTATTGTGAGCAAAAGAAATACGATAAAGCAATGCAAATATTTGTCAGAAATAGAAAATTTGCTAAAAAGCATACTAAGCTATATATTTCTGCTACTTACTCAATGGCTTCATTGTATTCAAAAATGAATAAAAAAGAAAAATCTGAAAAATATTTGAATGAAACTATTGAATTAAGTAAAAAATATTTTGGTACGAATAGTATGGTATATATTATTGCAACTAGTTCACTTGCAGCAAAGTATTTTGGAGAGGGCAAATATAAACTTGCTGAAAAGTATTTTAAAAAAAATATAGAATTAATAGAAAAAGCATATGGCAAAACACATAATTTATATTTAGATATTTTAAAGAACTTAATAGTTTGCTATTATTATATGGGGGATTATAAATTGACAAATAAATATTTCCAACAATCTTTAACCATATTTAAAGATAGAATACAAAATAATTTTAGTATGTTAAATGAAAAAGAGAAATTTTTATACATTAAAGCTAATAATGAAGTTATCTCAGTTTATAAAAATTTTGCTTTCGATTATCACAAAAAAATACCAAAAGTAACTGGAGATGTTTTTAATAATTTACTTTTTCACAAAAAGCTTATTCTTTTTAATACACGCTCATTACAACTACTTATAAACAATTCTAAAGATTCAGCACTTCAAAATACATATTATAGACTGTATAATACAAAACAAAAAATTGCTAATGATTTCACACAAACAATTAATAAAAAACTGTATGCAGAAGTAGAAAATTTGGAGAAAAAAATATTAGAACGTTTAAATATTTTATATCCAAACAAAAAAAATAATGCTAAAGCAACAAACTACAAAGAATTACAAAATAAACTAAACAAGAATGAAGCTATTGTTGAGTTTACACATTTTAAAAGACTTTCTAAAGATGAATTCACAGATACGTTGTATTATTGTGCATTAGTTCTTCGTAAAAATTATAAGTATCCAAAGCTTGTATTTTTAAGTACCGAAAAAGCTTTAAAAAAAATATTAAAACGCAAACCATACGAACAAAAAGATGCAAGATATATAACAAATCTTTACAATAATGATTCGAAAGCAGAAGGCAGAGGAGGCAAATTATATGATTTAATTTGGTCAAAAATTGATACTTTATTGTCAAATATTAAGCGAGTTTATATTTCGCCAACTGCTTTTTTGTATAATATTTCTTTTTCGGCTTTGGCTGTAAGTAATACAAGCTGTTTAAAAGATAAGTATGAAATTAATTACCTTACAAGTTCTCAAAATGCGATAAATAAAACTTTGTATTTTAAGGAAATAAATTCGGCATCTTTGTTTGGTGGTATTATTTATAATGCTGATAGTTTGGCTCTGCTATCGGCAATAAAAAATTATAAAGAAAACAATCTACAAACTGTTCGCTCCACTTTTGATAGTGAAAAAAACAAAATATCTTTAAAATACTTACCAAGTACTCTTAAAGAAATAGAAAACATTAAAAAATTATTTACAAAACATAATAAAAAAGCTGATATATTTTCAGGTGTAAATGCCAATGAAGAAGCATTTAATAATACAATGTTTACACAACCCGATTTATTACATATAGGCACACATGGCTATTACTTATCGCAAGAAAAAGCAAACCATCGAAATATGTTTATTCCTTTGCACAATTTGCATACTATTGACAAATCGTTGTTCCGCTCTGGATTATTTTTGGCAGGTTCGCAGCGAACAATTGATGGAAAAACAGCATTAGAAAATTGTGGCGATGGAATTCTTAATTCCTACGAAATATCCATGCATCAGTTAAACAAAACTCGTTTGGTTGTTCTATCTGCTTGTCAAACTGGCTTGGGCGATGTTGCAGGAAGTGAGGGTATTATTGGTTTAAGAAGAGCATTCAAAACAGCAGGAGTCGATTATATGATTCTTGCTCTATGGGAAGTTCCGTCTTATACCACAATGGAGTTTATGAATTTGTTTTACAAATATTTTACTGAAGGCGAAAAAATAGAAACAGCATTCTCAAAAGCACAAAACAAAATGTATAAAACATATAAACTACCATACTATTGGGCGGGATTTGTTTTGCTTAAATAGGTCTATACAGATTTAAGGTCTTCGACCTATTTATAGTTGCTTACGTATTAATACAAAAACAATTTAATCAGTAAGTTATGAATAAGTAAATATCGAAAAACTTTTGTAACAATACTTAATTTGGCAAGTTTCATTTTTAATGTTTTTTAGCTAACAGTTTAAAAAATAGATACAAAATTTATAAATATACGAGAGTTAAATGCCTTTAGGCATGTCTCCGATAGTAATCGGGGGTGAATATAAATAATATGCTCTCATATGCCGTAGGTATGGGCTGGTTTTATAAAAATACGAGCAAAAATAGCATATTTAAGTTTTTTATTAGTTCCTAAAATGTTTTTTTATTTAGTTAGTAAGTTTTTTTGCCCTCGTCATATAAATATGTGTTTGCCATAAATTTTAATGATTTTTTTTTTTTTTGAAAAAAGTATTTTTATATTTGTATATTTGATTAAATATATTTTTATGGAAAACAATTATACAATAAATCAAATGCTTGCACAATTATTTATTTTTCAAGTAGCGAACACAAAACTATCTAATACAACTGCCGAGATTGTTAAATCATTGAGTGAGGAAATAAAAAATTAAACAGAGATGATATATTATCATAGTTCTAATTTTTTGTAAGAAATTTCTTTTATTTAAATAATTTTAAGAAATAATTATATATTAGAAATAAAATATACCAAATATAACAATAATATTATAAAAAATAAATATGGATTTATCAACAAATTACAATGGTATAAAAATAAAAAATCCTATAATCGTAGGAAGTTCGGGATTAAGTAATACTGTTGAAAAAAATATTAATATAGAAAAGAACAATGCAGGAGCAATTGTTTTGAAATCGTTGTTTGAAGAGCAAATTGTTAACGATATAAAAAAAGAATATACTTACGCAAATAATACCTACACAGAAGCTTTTGATTACATAAAAAATTATGTAAAAGAAGCGTCAATATCAAATTATCTCAAAATTATAGAAGACAGTAAAAAAGCCGTAAATATTCCGATAATAGCAAGTATTAATTGTGTTACGGCTGATGTTTGGACAGATTTTGCAAAAAAAATAGAAGATGCAGGTGCAGATGCTTTAGAACTTAATATATCAAATATACCAACTGATGTACTTAAGACTGGAAATGATTATGAGAAAGGATATTTTGATATAATAGAAAAAATAAGCCGTAAAATAAACATTCCTATATCATTAAAAATGAATTACTACTCAGCTGGTTTGAGTAATTTAATACAAAAAATTGACTGGACAAATAAAATAAAATCAATTATTTTGTTCAACAGATTTTACAGTCCAGATATTGATATTGACAATCTAAAAATAATATCTACAAACAGCTTTAGCACAGGAACGGAATACTTAATGCCACTGAGATGGATAGCTGTAATGTACGGAAAGATAAACTCAGAACTTATTGCATCTACAGGCGTTCACTCGGGAGAGAGTATTATGAAACTAATTTTTGCAGGTGCAAATGCTGTTCAGGTAGTTTCTGCTTTATACAAAAATGATATTTCATATATTAATACTTTGTTAGAAGAGTTAAAAAATTTAATGAAAAAGAAAAATTATAATAAAATTAATGATTTTAAAGGAAAGATGAGTTATTCGGCTCTCGATGACCCTTCTTCTTTCGAGAGAATACAATTTATGAAATACTATGGAGGAATTAGTTAAGAGAATTAAAAATATATTTATAAAATAAATAAAATTTCAATATGAAAAATGAATTAAATTCAATTGTAACACAGGTGATACAGGTTTCTCCGAGTATGAAAATATTTAGGATAGCACCTGACAGTTGGGATTTACCAGATTTTGAACCGGGACAATTTGTAGCATTATTTTTGCCAGCATCATGTGAGCGATGTAGCGAGGCTACTGAAGAGTTCAAAAAAATTAATCCAAATAAAATAATAAAGAGAGCATATTCTGTTGCATCGTCATCGAAGAACAAAGAATATGTTGAGTTTTATGTAACACTGGTACGTTCAGGTGCATTAACACCAAGGCTTTTTAATTTGAACATCGGCGACAGAGTTGGTATGGGAAACAGATTTGTGGGAATGTTCACTTTAAAACAAGTTCCTAAAAATCAGAATATTGTGCTTATTGCTACGGGAACAGGAGTTGCACCATATATGAGTATGCTAAGAACAGATGCCCTGCGTGCTGACAGAAAAATTACAGTTATTCATGGAGCTTCGAATTCTTGGGATCTTGGCTATAAATCTGAACTTACATTATTAGAAGCCGTTACTGATAAATTTAAATATATTCCTACAATTACAAACCCAGAAAAAGAACCATTAAAATGGCACGGGAATACAGATTTTATTCAGGAGTTATGGTTGAATAATATTATTGAAAAAGAAACAGGGTATAAACCAACAAACGAAAATACTCATATCTTCCTATGTGGAAATCCAAATATGGTGAACACAGTAGTAGAATTGCTTGAAAAAGAAAACTTTATTAAGCATTCAAGGAAAGTCGAAGGACAAATACATATTGAGAAGTTTTAATTTTAATATGCCCGTTTTTTTGACGGGTTTTTTATTAAAAATCGTTTTTTCCTACAGAACTTAAACTACCGCCGTATCTATCTACTGGAGTTCTTACAGCATCAATTATATATTCTTTTTTCATTTTATTTATGATAAGTGAAAGTGTTTTTCTAACAAGTAGTGAAACTCTTTGTCGTAATGTGTTATTAAATCGTTCTATTTTTGATTTACGTTTATGGCTGTAAATATATTAGAAAATCCAGTATATGATAAACGTTTATTGTCGGCGTGGCTTAAAGACAAACCGAAAACAGTATTAAGCATATCGTTAAAACTCCGACAATAACATATTATCAGGACTTAATTTTTTTATCTTATCATCTGACTGTGTAAAAAGAAGAAGACCTTTTTGATGTGTATATTCTTTGGCATATTTATCAAAACAAAAAGCCGCCATGCCACCATTGATTGTATAATCTTTAAATTCTTGGAATAGTTGTTTAAATCTGGGTAATTGCTTATCGTAAAATTTAATTACATTATCTGTTGTTAATTTATAATTGTATAAAAACAAATGTCGGAAAACTTTTATAAGATTACTTAATTCATAATTCGTAATTCGTAATTCGTAATTCATAATTTCCCTAATATTATTTAAGAACTTTTATTGTATCGTTTAGCAACCATTTTTTGATAAGTGCATCATTTGTGGTTATTTCTCCAATAACGGAAACTGCTTGGTGGCGGTGGTTTTGGGGTGTTTTTTGGTGTGC
>JAOZVK010000024.1:11876-23856 GCA_029938185.1 Bacteroidales bacterium
CCACAAAACCACTGACATCCAAGCAAATGATATAAACTTTTTTTTTTCTTTGTGCAGATTATTCTCCACATGCCATAATTTTATATAGTTTGAATGTATCATCATTTATTACGTCTCTATTCCCAAGCGATATTACTTTTTTAAAATCCCTACAAGCTCCTGTTTTATTATCGTTTTTGTATTTTGCAAAACCTCTGTAATAATAGCCATTTGTAGATTGCGGATTAAATTCAAGAAACTTTGTAAAATCAGCTATTGCCTCAGTATAATTCTCATATTCAAAAGCATATATTTTACCTCTTAAAAAGTAAACATCTGAATAATTTGGGTCTATTTTTAGAACTTCATCAATGTCTTTCATTGCTCCGTCAAAATCATCTGAATCGTATCTTTTAAATGCTCGTTTTGAGTAGTAGCGTTTTTGTAATGCTGGTTCATCTGCAAAGGTTATCGCTGATGTATAGTCGTTTAGTGCTTTTGAAGTATTGTATAAATTACTGTAACAAATGCCTCTGTAATAATAATGTTCCGAGTTTTTTTCTTTTGAATTATCTATTGCTTTTGTATAATAGCTTACTGCTTTATTATAATTTTCAAGCGAATGATTAGCTTGTGCGATATTATAATAATATTTAGCTTTTTCATCTCTTTTTTTTGCTTCATTGTTAAAATAGTTATCTGCTTTTTCAACTGCTTTTTCAAAATCATTTATTGCATTTTTATGCTCTTCTTTTATAGCATAAACTCTCCCCCTTTTATAAAGGGCATCGGCATCATCAGGATTATTATCTATCCATTCTGTCAAATCAGAAACAGCAACTCCATAATTCCTATTCATAAAATTCAACCAACCAGATAAATTTTTATTTAATTCATCAGGTATCGTGTTCTCTTTTATATTTATATTGTAAAAATGCCAACCTCCTACATTTTCTAATGTTCCTTCTATTAAGTGAACTTGTTTTACAGTTTCCGGTAAAGGTTCAAATACAAGTAAAAAATTTAAAGTATCTCCTTTGTCAAAAAGCATATCATTATTTCTGTCGTTTGGAACATTTAAGCTGTATTGCATTTGATATTCTTTTTGCGTTTCTACATCTATAAGCCTGTTTATGTATTCTTCATTGTTAATTTCCACCCATAAAGATTGTGCAGAATCTCTGCTTACATAGTGTAAATAAAAAATTGTTGCAGTATCGCTTATTTCAATTCTTCTCAAAGTTATGTCTTCTGATGAAGGGCAAGACATGTCAATTGTTATTATTTCAGTAGTTGAACGAATTAAAAACCAGTAATATGCAAAACCTGCAATCAAAATTATCGGTAATAAAATTAATAATATTTTACCAAAACTACTTTTTCCTTTTGACCTTTTCTTTTTAGTCTTTCTTTTTGTAGGTGTATTAGGAGTGATATTATTTTCAATTTCTTGAATTTCTGAATTCGTTAATTTTAGCTCTTTTTGTTTTTGAGTTAATAAATTTCTTTCGTTTGTTGAAATGTCGCCGTCTTCGTAAAATGCCTCAAATAAAGTTTTATATTCTTGTTTTAGCTCTTCTTGTGATGATACTTTTTTAACGTTCCAATGTCCGTGTTTTTGATAATATTGTGCATGCTCTTTTATCTCAGTTGCTGTTGGTCTATCCCAAGGTTCTTTTGATAAACATCTTTTTATAAGATTATTTAAACCATCAGAATAATTATCCGGAATGTTTGGAACTTCAAGACCTGTTTGATACAGCATTGTTCCTCCCATTTCTCCAAAAGGAAAATCAGCTGTTGTCATTTCAAAAAGAGAAACACCGAATGAAAAAATATCATTTGCTTTGATTGGTTTTCGTTGTGAATAATCTTTACTGAAAAGCTCGGGTGCTCTGTATGCGTTTGGAGCTGTTCCTGAACTGTTCATTCGTTTTTTGTCTATTGTTTTACGACTTGCTGCAACGCTTTTTGTCAGAGTTCGTCGCATCTCGTTACTAATTCCAAAATCTGTAAGCAAATAATTACTGTTATCATCAATTAGGAAATTATCAGGTTTTATGTCCCTATGAATAATAGGCGGATTTGTATTGTGTATATATTCAATACTTGATGAAATATGTAATATTAATTTTGCTAATTCATCTTCTGAAATTTTTCCTGCTTTTTTTAATGCCGTTCCCTGTGAGCAATATGTCATCACTATAAAAGGTTGCCCCTCGTAAATATTGAAATATGATGGTGTGAGAACATTGGTATGAGTTAAATTAAACCCTTTTTTAAATTCTTCTTTTGCTTGTTCTTGACCTTCTTTATCAAGACGAATATAAATTTTAAGGGCAATTATTAAATCTGTTTGCGTATCTTTGGCTTTCCAAACTTCTGCGAAACCTCCGAGACCAATTTGCTCTAAAAGCAAATAATTGTCGGCAAATATTGTATTTTCTGTAAAATTTTGCATATTTATTTAAGTTTTAATTTAGTCAATTCTCAGACCTCTGAGATTAATATAATATTCTTCATTTCTTACATTTGTTACTTTGGCTTTACCATTATTAAAATATCCTTTCGGTGTCCAAAATTCTTGCGGTAGTATTTTAGGTATGCCATTTTTATCAATTACCCCCCAACCTTTACTTGTTTTATAAAAAGCATATCCTTCATGAAATTGAAGTGCGACTAAGTATTTACAAGTAATTTTTATTTTATTGTCAATTCCGATATAACCCCATTTATTATCTTTTTTTATAGGGCTTAAACCTATATTGTCAGGGTCTTTTGTTTTATCATATTTACCTGTATTACTAATTTCAACCTTAACCTTATTTGTATCCACCTCTGGTGTAATATTTTCTTTTTCAGGCAAATTTATTTTAACTGTTTTACAAAAGATACTATTGAAAGTTTCTAATTGTTTAAAAGCATCTTTGAATTTTTTCGAATTGATATTTAGACTTCCTCTTAATTCAATTAGCTTAACAATTTTAGTGCATACATCAATTTTATTATTCTCATTTTTTGTTGTGAAATAATTTTCATATGCTAATTTCACTGCACCAATTTGGTTTGTAAAATTATTAGTATTAGTCCCACTTGCTCCGACTTTTATAAGTGCATCTTTTATATTTTCTAAGATAGGTAGTAATTGTTCTAATACAAGGTTTTCATCAATTATTGGTAATTCTGAATTATTTGTAGTGTCAGTTTCTGTATTTTCTTCGTTTGATGGTTCATTATTATTATCTGTAATATTTTGAGGTAACTTAATCCGATTAATTACTAATGTGTCATTATGTCTTACTAAAACAGTGTCATTATTTACTGTTAATAATGTATCACCTTTGTTAATACGAATTGTATCTTGAATAATATTGTCATTTTTTGTTACTGCAAGCATATCACTTTGAGCAATAACAAAATTTTGTTTTTCTGTTTCTTCTTTTTTGTGAAAAAACTTTAAATAAACAAACACAATCAAAAATGCAAACACGGCAATACCTGCATATTTTACATAAGTTTTTAATTTGGCAGTTACATTTTTTGCGGGAACAAAAGCACTGCCTACTTTTTCAATTTCTGCAATTGCAATAGTAATATTATCATGCCCGCCAGCTTTGTTTGATTCTTCAATAAGTGTATCAACACATGAATTTATATCAATATTTTTTTCAAATACTTCTCTTATCTGAATATCTTGTAACATTGCATTTAAACCATCGCTACATAATAAAATTTTATCGCCCTCGTGTAATTCATAAGATTTAAAATCTGGTTTAGGTTTATGTTTTTCATCTCCGAGACTTTGAGAAACAATATTACTGTCGGGGTGATAAAATGCTTGTTCTTCTGTCAGTTTACCATCATCAATAAGTTCTTGAACATAGGAATGGTCTTTTGATAATGCCTGCAAACCGCTTGCCTGATTGTAACGATAACAACGGCTGTCTCCCGACCAGGAAACGTAAACTTTATTGGTATAAATCCAAGCCAAAATAATGGTTGTCCCCATACCTTCGGTTTCTTTGTCTTCTTTTTGATTTTTTACAATTTTTTCATTTGCTGATAAAATTGCATTTTTCATAAAAGATTTCATTTTGCTTTCGTCCTGCAAAACTTCGGTTCTTAAATTTACCGAAAAATATTCTTGTATTCCCTCTTTGGCTAATCTTGAAGCTACTTCTCCGGCATTCATTCCGCCCATACCGTCTGCCACAATTATAAGCGAGCCAAATTCTCCGAGTTCGTAGTTTTCTGTTTTTTCAAAAAACTTCCATTGATTATTTTTCAAATCGGGGCAAAAAAGATGGTCGTCCTCATTATGGTCTCGTTCAACTCCTTTATCTGTTTTTGCCGAAATTTTTAGTATTGTTTTATTTTTTGACATATTTCATGTATTTGAACGTTAATAACAATTTTTGAGATAAAAATAAATGATGCAATTTTTTTTCATGAAATTTTTCAATTTCTTGTTTGGTATATATGGAATAAGTATGATTAAAGAGTTCAAAAAAATTACTCATTTTTTCTTTATAATCAAGTGCTTTTAAATTTTTAAGTTCGTATTTATTAAACTTATCCATTTTTGCCAAGTATGTGTTTATTTGTTGTTTCATTGTTTCATATTTTTTATATCATTATACATTTTAGGGTTTTCCAGAATTTGAGACAGTTGTTTTACATTTTCTAATAAGTATTTCCAATTTATTTTTTCCTGATTTATTTCAGTCATTGTTTCAATATCCAACCAATCTTTATTACGTTGCGAAACAGATTTTTGAATTATTAAATCTTCTATTGAACATACTTTCATTTTTATTTCGCCAAATTCATAGAATTTAGAATTTTGTATTGCCTTGAATTCAAATTCTATTCCTGCAAATACAATATCAATTTTAACATTGTCAATTTCTGCCGGTAACACGTTTGTTTCGTTTATAAACTCAATAGGTTTTTCGGGCAAAATTTTTGCAATTTTCGACAGTTTTTTTACAAAATTGGGCAAACTATCAATCATATTGATTTGCACCTTAATATCTATATCAAAAGTTTGTCGCGGGTTTCCATGAATACTATTTGCAATACCTCCAAAAATCATATAAGGTATTTGATTTTCATCAAGATGGTTAACTATCTTTTTTAATGCTTTTGTTATCATATTAGTTGCATTTTTTAATTATTTTTTTTGGAATAAATTTACCTCTCGAATATTTACAAATGACTTCTTTTGTTTCACCTTTTTTTATGCAAATTGCTCCTTTGCCGTTTAGCGAAATTAGTATTTTGTCATTGCTTACAGGGATTTTTACAACTCCGTTTTCATCAGTGCAATATTCTTGTTCGGAATTAGCTGGTTTTATATTGCACAGGTTTTTTAAATTAAAACCGTCTTCGTGAACAAATTTAATAGTCGCAAAATTATTTTCATTTCTAATAACATTTAAAGTATCGTTACTTGTGTTTGCAACAATTATATTTTTATTTTTCGGAATTGTTGAAATATACCATTTTAAAGGGCGTTTATTTAATATTCCGGTAAAAAAAAGTTCAATTTTTCCTATTGATATTTTTTCGTTAAAATAAATACCACCGAGTAAATTTTTTGTAATTATAGGTTTTTTTGCAATTGCATCAAGTTTATCATTTGTAAATTTAACAGGTAATCTGTAAATTGATAATTTAATATCGCAAGTATCATTAATTTTTATGTTTTCTTTTGTTGATGCAAGAATTATCCAAGAATTTCCCTCTTTCTTTTCTTTTATATTTTTTATTTCGGTTAAACTGTCTTTTAAGTTTATATTACAAATTGAGAATTTATATAATAAAGTGTCATAATTTGTAGCTTGTATTTCCGACAAATTGATTGATTTAAAATTTGTTTCGTTAATTTTACGAACTGCAATTTTGCTTAATTCTGGTCTGATAGCATTATTATTTCTGTATTCTTCAAAATTTTCATCAAAATGCCAAGGTGTTTTTATACTATTTTCGCACCAGAGTTTATTATCTGATAATACAGCAAGTCTGTAAATTCTGCCGAAATAATCGTTACCACCCAAACCGTATTCATTTGGATTTACACTTGTTGTGTCTTTTAAAACATAATCCTGCCTTACAATATACAAAACGTCTTCGGTTGCTTGTTTTATAAAAGTTTGTTCGCTTGTTATAAAATTTATCTGGCTTACGGCTGTGAATGCCATAAACCAAATATTTATAATTAATAAAAATATTATTTTTTTGTTCATGATTTTTAAATTTTAAAAGTTAATTATCTGACTGCTGAAACAGGAACTATCATTCCTATTGTTTCACCTCTTCCAGCTGAAATTATTCCAACTGCTTCATACTTATTTTCAGTATTTAAAATGAATACAGGTCCTCCTGAATTACCATGATCAAATGAACGCCCTGTTATAGGAATTATACCATTATCTAATCCATCTCTTGCTACCGGACACGAGCTATAATATGGGGCAATATCTGTCAGAGAATTAGCTCCAGCACCTAACGGATAGCCTAATATATGTAATGCTGTGCTTTGTTGTAAATTTTGGGAAATAGTTGTATTTGCAGAAATGATACCTGTTTTGTTTGTTATATAACTTGCCCAATCTTTGCCATTAAGAGGCACTTTTGTAAACTGTAAACTATTTCCATTGTCATCATTGGTTACTGCAATTTCATCACTGGATTTGTCAAAATTAAAATCAGTATTTTTAAATGATAGAGTTGTTCCATCTGGCGAATAAGCTGTAAAATATGCAACAACTGTTCCGCCATTACTTGCTTGTAAATTTATATTTATCCCTGCAATATCATCACTCCCAGCAAAAAACCATCCTTCAATAACATGCCTTGCTGTTATAAATTTTTTATTATCAAGAAGAAAACCAGTGCCTGTCCAACCATAATTTGTAGTTTCTTCAGAAACACCTTGATTTGACACTATTATTTTATCAACTGTTATAAAATAGACACTTGGATATAAGTAATCGAGTTCTGGTGGTAGTGTTGTTGTTGTTGTTGTTGGTGGTGTTGTTGGTGGTGGATTTGATGGATTTTCATTTACTATCTCTTGTAAATTTTCTAATTGTCTTTTTAATAAATTTTGAGTTGCTTCATTTTCTGATATTATTATACTCAATGAATCCGCATCACCTTCAAACTTATTTATATTTTGTGACAGTTCATTTAAAGTAATCATTTGTTCATCAATGACTTTATTTTGTTGCCAAAGAAAAAATCCGAGTGATCCAAGAGCAAGCAAGAAAATAATAGAAATTACAGTTATCGCTTGTTTGTATGGTCTTAGTGCCTGTTGTCTGAAAAGACTTAATCGGCGTGTCATTCCTATTGATTTTACAGAGTTTTGAACAGGAATTAAAAAACCAAGTTTGGGACCCTCCATTGATAATTGAATTTCATCGCCGTTTTGCAGGAAAAATTGTTTTGCAACAGGTTGTCCGTTTATTAGTGTCGGGTTGCTTTTTGAAAGATTTTTTAAAACCCAATTATTGCCTTCTTTTGTAATTGCAGCATGAGTTCCGCTTACAGTTCCAAATTCTTCGCCAAATCTAACTTGACATTTCGGGTCTCTGCCAAGTTCTATATAATCAATAATAATTTCTTGATGCTGTCCTGCATGATATTTATCTGAACTTACTTTATGTTCAAGAATATAATAAGTCCGACCGCCTCCGCCAAACAATGATTTCATTCCGGCACCAACAGATTGCGATAATTTGCTGGATTTTTTTACTGTTTCTCTTGTTGCCATGAGTTATTTTATTTTTATGATTTATACATTCTGTTTATTAAATTTTCGATAATATACGATTCGGTCTTCGAGTGTAATTTTTCTACTTTTTCTTGCAGATTATGAACAAAATACATTAAAATAATACTAAGAAATAATGCAACAAGTGTAGTATCAAATGCGACACTCAATGCCGAAGTAATTTTTTCAATACCGGCTTCTGTTGCTGCATCTTTTGCATATCCCAAAGAATTTGCAATACCAATTACCGTTCCTATAAAACCAACCGAAGGAATTGCCCAAGCAACATAACGTATTAAAGATTGTTCGCTTTCTGAATTAGCAAGGTTAATTTTTACTTGTTCGGAAACGACTTGCAAAGCATCGCTCGGCGATTTATCAGACCTGTATTTGTTACATGCTTTTTTGATTAAATCGGTTAAAAAATAGCCTTCCTTTTTTTCTATTTCCACAACTTTCATTCTTAAATCGACAACGTCTTGTGGCGATAAAATCCAGTTTTCTTTTTCAGGTAATATTTTTTGTTTGAAAATAGTATGTTCAATACCAGTATGTTTAAGTTGATTTCTTATTTCGAGCAAGCCAAAAAAGAACAGAAAAAACGTAAACATTTGAATAATACCTGCCGGAAAATCTCCGCCGAGCATTATGATTACTCTGTTGTCTGGTAATTGATTATGTAACAAGGCTAATATTACTTCCAAAACAATAGCTATACCAAGACTAATCATTACATTGTTAAATTTATTTTTCATTTTTATTTATTTATTTAGTTTAATATTATGTTATTTTCTGTAACTTTTAAAGTTCCGAGTTTTATTCCACCCCCCGAAGTAGGTTTTGACGTATGATTTAATGTTTGATTATTAAACTTAATTTTCTTCTCTCTTGACGTAAACGGATGTATAACAGCATATCCATCAATATGTGCTGTTCCTGAGTTTGAATATAAATGATACCAAACTTCATAATTCCCCGGTATAATTTCCAATTGCTGATAAATCATCTCAAAGCGGTCATCGCCCTCAGTTCTTGAAGTAACATCACCAAGATAGTTCCCCCAGCTGTATTCTTTATTGCTATAAGAAATCCATTCACCAGTAGCTATATTTTTCATATATAAGTCAACGTCAAGATTTTCATTCCATGTGCATATAACTGCAAATTTTGCATTCAATCCAAACATAGATGCACCCGGTCCACCTGCACCTTGTGCGGCTTGTTCCCTTTGTTCTTCTAATTCGGCGATTGCCTCTGCAAGTTGTTCTCTTATTTGTTCAATTTCTTCTCTTGTTGGACGGTCTTGTGCCTCTTGTAGTGCTTGCTCAATTTCTTGCAGGCGTTGTTCCGTTTCTACAAGTTGATTTTCAAGTGTCCTGTTTCTTTGTTGCGTATTTTCAAGCTGTTGCTCTAAATTTTGAGCATGACTGCGAAGAGAATCCATATTATTACGCATGTTTTCAATTTCTTGTTGTATTTGCTGATACAAAGAATCGGGAACACTGTTTTGTGCAAGTTGCACAAGACTATCCAACTCGTTTACACTAACTTCCAAAGAATCAACTGTATCTATAACAGATTGGTCTTCTGCTGTTAATTTCGGAACTATCACAAACAATATAATCACTGCTGCAAGTGCTCCCGCAAGTAAATCCAAGAATGAAACACTAAATACATTTATTTCTTTTTTTGCCATAAGATTTTTAAATTTATATAATTATTACTTTTAAAGTTGTGTCGCCGACCGATATAATGTCATCCGGTTTTATCGGGTAATAATCAATACCGACTTCTTGCGAATTAACATAAGTGCCGTTTGTTGAAAATTTCCATTGTCGGTTTTGTCTGTTAAATTGACCGTCTCTTATAAACCAGCCTTTTGGATTTGGCAATTTTTCTATGGTTGCATGGTTTCTTGAAATATATAAAGTCATGTCTTCTTTTATCTCAATTTCATTTTCAACATCATCGTCTTTTCTGCCGATTGTTAATAATCCGTCTTCATCGTATAATAAAATTTTAGATAAATTGTAAGTTTTTCCGTATTCTTCGCCCTGCATTACTTGTAATCCTAAATCATTTCGGACAGAATTATATCTTTTTTTCGGCGTATAGTCCGGTTTGCCAAGTTTTGTTAAAATTTCATCTACATTTTGGTAACGTTCTCTATATTTTGGCTGTAAACAAGTTTCAATTATTTCAACCCAGTAATCCGGTATGTCCTTTCGTAAAGATTTTAGATTATCCCACTTTCCTTTATTTAATCTCAATACATATTCCGGTATGTCGTAATCATATTGTAAAGAACCAAAAGGCAATTGTTTTGTTAATATTTCATACATTGTTACACCGAATGAAAAATATCTGTTGTCGGTAATATTGTTACATTTTTATTTGTCGGTTTTATTTGCTCAGGTGGCATATAAGCATAAGTTCCGAAAATTTCCTGCGGTTTTCCGAATCTTATTTTTGTCATACGCATATCTTTGTGTCCGGAAATTCCAAAGTCCGTTAATAGAGCTACATTATTTTTATCAAGTAAAATATTTTCAGGTTTTAAATCTCTATGCACTTTGCCTTCTTTATGTAATGCTTTCAAACCGAGCAAAATATTATTTGCAATTTTGTTTGCAAAATCAATTGAGATAGTTGTATTTATTTGATTTCGCAAATCACCGTTTGGGCAAAAATCCATCACAATATACGGATTTCCTTTTTTCTTTCCGTAGTTTCTTGACTGAACGAGATATTTACTTTTTATTTTTCCTGTTTCGTATTCTAATTTAAAACGTTCCATGATTTTTATACGCTGTTCTTGATGTGGAACAGCATATAAATTAAGCAATTTCAGTGCATAAATTTTCTTTCCGTTTTCTGATACTTTATATACGGAACCGAAACTGCCTTGTCCCAACTTCTGTTGTATTTTAAAGTTGTCAATTTGTTCTCCGATTTCTGGCACAAGTCTGTGTGGAATTTCATATTTATCGTTCATAATTAGATTATTTATGCATCAAATTCAAATTTTCTGTCACCTATTAATATGATGTCTCCTTTTTTGAGTTCAACAGGTTCTGAAATTAATTTAAAAGTTGTTTGTAATGAACTTTTATCCTCAATAAACCATTTTCCGTCAATATTTTTTATAAGTGCTTGCACTTTACTTGTTATTGTCATGTTGTTTTTTTCCAAGTTATCCCTGTTTAGTTCTACCTCGTCGCCTGAAAACTCTAATTCTTGAAATTCCTTTTCGCTGTCTCTTGCTATTGGTTTGAAAAAGCATTGTGAATATTTTGGTTTATCCCAAGGGCTTACCGTTCCGGAAATCTTTTTTTTCTTTTCATTTGGCATATTTTCCTTTTTTGATTTTTCAAGGATTTTTCCGCATTGCGGACATTTAACAGCATCTTTATGAACAGGAAATCCGCACTCAATACATGCTTTTTGATTTTTATTTAATTGTTGTTTTTCTTCTTTTTTTTCAACAACTGGTTCGTCAAGGTATGGCAAATTTGCATCATTACCTTTTACTGTTCCAGAAATTGGGTTACCATTCTGAACATTTGGAACATCGTTTTTATGTCTTACCATTGAACCTTTTAAGGGAGCATTGCATTTTTCACACCTTTCTAAATTGCCAGGATTATCCCAACCACAATTATTACATCTCATAATTTAGTTATTTTAAATGAAAAAATTTATTTTTTTATTTAATCTGTTTTTTTTTTGTTGCGTTGCTGTTTTTTTTTTTTTGAATTGTTTATATCATAAATATTAGAACCTCTAATTGCTTCGGCTTTTTGGGCATATTCAATAACAATTTTTACGGGCGAGGTGTAACTGGAATGAATAAAAAACACTTCACCTTTTTGTAAAAGTAAAAAACCAACATGACAATTAAGTCCTATTGTATATAAGCCTTCTTTACAATTTTGCTTAACATATTCTGTCATTTTATTTGATTTTACATTTCTAAGGACTATAAGTGAGTCATTTAGTTGAAGGCTTTTTGCAATATCAAACGAAAATGCTTGGGCAAGCCTGTAACGGTTTAGTTTTAAATTGGCATGAAGCAAAACATTTGATACAAAATAACTACATCCAACTGTCCCTTCTTGAGGAATAGCCGAATAACCACGAATATCCCATTGCATGCCATACCAGTGAGGTGGTCTTATAAAAATACGAGCAAAAATAGCTTATTTAAGTTTTTTATTAGTT
>JAOZVK010000298.1 GCA_029938185.1 Bacteroidales bacterium
CTTTTTCTATCGGCTTAGAAATTGATTTTGATAATAAATAAGCTGAAATTATTATAAACAATATTGCGATAATTGAAATTGTAAGCATTGCCTTTTTTTCGTAGTAAATTGGTGCAAGCACTTCATCAACGTTTACGGTTGTGAAAATTCCCCAGTGTAAACCTGTTATTTTAAGCGGAGTATAGTAACTGTATTCTTTATCTCCTGTGCTTCCTATTTTTTCATCTTTCCCTGTTTTATTTTTGTTTATACAGTTTATTATTATATCACCTTTTTTTTCATCTCCAATTTTGCCAGATTTTACTATTCTACTGGATTTTAATCTGAATTTTCCATCTTCCGATTTTCCAATAATATATGTTTCTGTACTTTTATAAAGTTGATTTTTATCAACTACAATTTCATTTATTTTTTTTCCTGAGAATTGCAATGCAAGGACACCTATTATGGTATCATTTTTATATACAGGTGTTCCTACAAAAGATGCTTGTTCTCCATTTGAGGGTGCATAAGATTGATAATCAGTTATTATTGTTTTTTTTTCGCTTGTAACTTTTTTCCAAAGTTTTGCAAGATGTGTATTCTTATATTTTCCTGTTGATAAGTTTGTTCCGAAATCGTCTTCGTGTGATACCGTAAACATTACATGTCCATGTTCGGCACAAATAAAAAAGATGTCATAGTAATCATTTTCTAAAATATATTCGGAAAAATAATCAAAATGTTTTTTTGTTAAGTTTGTATATTTTTCTGCTTGCACAGGATAATCGTTATTTTTATTTGTGCCAGTTTCTTGATGGTAATTTTCTAATATTGCGAACAGGTTTTCAACAGCAAAAAAACGGCTCATTGTCTGAATCTTTTTCTCGGTTTGCTCAAAATATTTTTCTATTTCATGTTTTTTTCTTTTTGTATCGTTAAAAAATAACTTATCTGTATTTTCAGTTATTGTTTTTCTGAAAATATAATCTGCCACTAGGCTGTCAGCTACTATTGCTGTTAATCCTACTGCTACAAAAACAATAAGTATTTTTTTAAAAATGGATATGTTTTTCATTCTAATTTTGTTTTTAAATGAATAATTAAAAATTTAAGGTCTTAGACCTATTTAATGTGGCTTACATGTTTCTGCAAATTACTATGTCACAGTAAAAACATGAAAACAAATGTCAAAAAGCTTTTGTATTGCTACTGAAACAAGTCATAAGTTTCTTTAGTATTATTTAGACAAAATTTACAGGATTTACATGTTTATAATATCCTGTTAATCATGTAAATCCTGTCAAATTATTATATTTATAAACTTAATCAACTTATGTCTTAATACACTACTTACTTTAATAATTCCCAAAAAAAAATAAAAAAGCGAGGGAACTGCAATGCTTATCTGACATTAAGGTTCGACAAAACCCACAAACACAAACAAGAACAGCCCACGCTTATAGCGTGAGCATTTGTCTTACTCCTTGTGTTTGTTAAAATTTTGTCGATTTTAATGTCAAGAAAATAAGCTAACGCTTTTTTATATTTCGATTTTATTTAATTTATTCCATATATTTTATTTTTATATTCAACACACAAATTTAATATATTTTTTTTAATATATATATATATTATGTATAAAATTGAGCATTTTTCATTTATATGTTGCCCCGATTACCGTCTATAGCTACATATTAGTCATGCCTAAAGGCATTTAGATTATTCTATATCCATAATCCATAATCCATAATCCATAATCAATAATCCATAATCCATAATCAATAATCCATAATCCATAATCCATAATCTATAATCCATAATCCATAATCCATAATCCATAATTAGATTGCCTTTGTACTAATGCGTAAGCAACTATAAATAGGTCGAAGACCTTAATTTGTTTTAGAAAATAATTTGCAACTTAGCTCTAATTCCAAATATTTGTATATCAGGTTTATCAAGATATGAAAATCTCCAAATTGCATCTATTCTGATAAATTTAAATATATTTTCGATACCAAAACCTCCTTCAAAGTATGGAGTACCGAAAGATGAAAGCGAGACAGGATAATCCATAATTTCTTCTGGTTTACTTTCAATTCGTCCAATAACACCTTTCCAGTATATTATTTCTCTAAGTTTTAGTTTTCTGAACAGTGGGATTTTGTTAAGAAAAAAACCATCAAGATGATGCTCTATGTAAAGACTTGCATAAATATCGCTGGCAAATTCATAATAGTTCATCATGTTAAATGAGTTTATATCGAATGCATATGTCTCATTACCATTGTGTAAATGTAAAAGCGGATAGGGAACATTGCCATATAGTTTACCAGTTTTAATAATATATCTTAACCATCCAAACGGAGGGATTTCAAAGTAATGTCTAAGGCTAAATTCAAATTTATAGTATTCATAGTCGCTTTCCAATAAATTAGGTATTCCCATAGTAATATCAAGATTTAATATGGGGTACTCTGTTCCTATACTTACTCTGTCAAATTCGCCAGATATAAATTTTTCATTATACGCATATCTTGTGTTTAGTTTTATTTCAGATGTAGTTATTCTATTCCTCACCATATTATTGCTTTTATGAATAAATGGAACAGAGTCTGTACTAAAAATTTGTCTATGTTTTAGATATAATGTATTAGAAAATCCTGAATACCATTCATGTTCATAATGCAGTTTATGCGATTCGATATAGGTTAGTTTGTAAATAGGGTTTCTCACTAGAAGAGAAGATAATATGTTTGCAGTAAAAAATAAATTATCGCTTTGTCCTAATTGTTCAATATCATTTAGGTATTGATATCCAAATGTTTTTCTGGGATTTTTTTTCAGCATATACAAAAAGCCAGCACCAAATTTAAATTTTTCATCTTTTGTTCCGTATGCGATATGAGTATTTAGCATAATTTTTTTACTGAACGTATTACTAGTTCTTCCACCTATTCTAATTCTACTACCTTCCACCTCGTTGAAACTATAAAAGGTTGGATATGGTCCAAATTCAAAATACTTAGTTTCGTAGTAGCCCGAAAATAGAAATGTTATAACATCCATAATTGTATTAAATACAGGAACATTTTTTATAGAATCTACCATATTATATATAGCTTTCTCTTTTTTCGATAGTTTTATATGTCGTACATTATTCCAATAAGAGCTATCTTTTTCGGTAGAGCCTTCTTCAAAAATTGTTTCTTGTTTTGCTTTTGTTTCAAAAATGGAACTATTTATTTTGCCAATTTTAATATTTTTATAAGATGTTGTTTTTCGACCAAACAAGCCTGTGGATTTATCCCCCAAATTAAAATCTATAAACAAATGATTTCTTTTATAGAACCATATACTGTCATTAATCTGTGTAAATTCTTGCTCAACTACTAAATTGTTTACAAAGTTTATATTTGCATCTGTTGCTATTTTTCCTTTAACTTTTACAATGGCAAAGCTTGAATCTGCTACCCAAAAATCGCCAGTAAATGTAAGTTCTTGTTTTCGTCTTGGTTTAAATGAAATTTGATAACACCAATGTTTATCAATAAACATACTATCAATTAGATAGTATTTATATGTTAATAGTCCAAAATTAGCTATTGGACTTATAAATGATTTTTCAAAAATTGGCATAAAATTATCATAAATATTTGCATCTAAATACATTTCTCCTGTAAACTGGGCTATACTTGTATTTTTTATTCCAGATATTTTAGATGCTTTTACAATTTCTCTTTCTTTTCTTGGTCTTCGCTGAAAGTGATAATCAGCAACTGTTTCAGTAATTAAAACTGGTAGATATGATTTGCCAGTAACTACAGATGTATCAATGTAATCAAAAATAAATTGAAATTTTTTAAATACTTTTTTCTTTTTAAATTTTTCATCAACATTACTTATATCAAATTCCAATTTGTTATAAAATTCATACGAAAATGCATTTAATTTTGCTGGATTATTTTTTTTCTTATTTGAAATTATTTTTCGTAAAATTCTATGAGCTGGATTTTTACCTGGTAAAACAACTATTTCATTTAGTGCTATATCGGACGATTCTAATTCAAAATTAATATTTTGATAGCTCGCGATTGATATTTTTCGTTTTTGAGTTTTATATCCCACATAAGATACTATTATTGTATCACTTTTTGTTCTACTCTGAATAAAATAATTTCCATTTTCATCTGTAATAGTTCCAATTGTTGTTCCTTTAAATGTTATATTTACAAAAGGTAAAGTTTCTTTAGTTTTATTATCAATAATTTTTCCTCTAATTTTTGTTGGTTGAGAATATATATCATATTTAAAAAAAGATGATATAAAGATAGTTACAAGTATATATATTAAATATTTTTTCATATGGTATTTTTGTATTGAATTATTTGGTTCTTTGAATCTTCTAAATTACTTACACATAAATAGTCTTGTAAGGTCTTCGACCTATTTAATATGACTTACGCGTTTTAGTAAAACATTATTATACATGTAGTTATATAAAAACGATACTTTTGCTGTTTATAAGGCGTAAGCAAAATTGTTCATTGTTAATTACTTAATGTATTCGAACTATTTGTTATTACTTACTCATTCTATTAACATTTTATTAACATTCTATGTTGATTTTATTTTTTTTCATTGATTATTGATTTTTAAAATGGTAAATCATTATCTTCTGTTTCAGCAATATTCTGCTTTGCTGTTAAAAATTTGGTTTTATAAAATGACATAAGAAATAGACCGATTGTAGTAACGCTATTTAATATGAAATATGTATATAAAGGGTCTTTTATAATGTAATCTTCTTTTGTTTTTCCGTGAAAATTCGTTTTCTCACTTCTTAATTTTTCTATACTCTGATTTATAGCAAGCAAAGAACTGCCAATTGTTTTAATTTCGTTCAACATGTTTCCATTTGGGAATAGTTGAAATTCTTTTAAAATATCAATTGTTAATTTATAAAGAGTTTTTTTAGTATCTAATTTTATTTTTATACTATCATCTTTTAAAATTTCTTTAATAATACTTTCGAGAGCTGAATTTGCTAAACCAATTGCTGTTTCAGGACTTTCTTCAATTTGTCTAAAAGCTTTTTCAAAAGTTTGACTTGCAGTTTCATAGCTTGATTTTATTTTGCTCCTAAAAGTAGGAATTGATGGAATAAAATCAGGTGTCTCTACTCCTAAATCAATAGCAATTTTTAATAATGTTTCGACATCAATTTCATTTAGTGTTTTATATAAATCAATAACGTCATTATTTTCCTTGTCTTTTTTTTGGATAATATAAAAGTTTTCACAGTAATTATTCCAGTCTCCGTTTTCATGCCATTTATTAATATAGGCTTCAACTTTTTTGTAAGTACTGTTACAAAAGTTTTTCGACATTTACCTATTCATAACTTACTGATTAAATTGTCTTTGTATTAATGCGTAAGCAACTATAAATAGGTCGAAGACCTTATGATGGATATTCTGCCCAAATTTCTTTTTCAATTAGTTGCATTTGATATTTTGGTGATATTTTATCATTCATATTTTTTCTTTCACTGATTTTTCCACAATCTCAATTTCTTCATCTGTTAGTTCGTAAAGCTCGTAAACCATTTTATCAATTTCCTTATCTGTTTGGTTTATTTGAGTTTGTAATTTGTTTATTTTTTGTTTTGATGTATTAAAATATTCTCGCCATTCGTTGTTTTCTGCTCCCAAATTTATTTTTACTTTTTTTTTTCGCAACTCTTTTTTAAACTCATCGTATTCCAAATTTTGAAAATTTTGTAACTTCCTGCTTAATTTTTCTATGCTCTTTTCTTTTTGCAGTGTTTTTAAAAAACTGTCTTTTTCGGTGTGTAAGACTTTGTTTAGTGAAAGCATTTTGTCTGCTTTTTTTATAAATGGCTGTTGCTGTTCAATATCTAAATATCTGTAAGGTAAATCTTTGACAAAAATAGTTTTCACTTGGGCAAAAACACGTCCTGCTTCTTCTGTCAAAATAGAATAATAATAATTCATCAAATTACTGTTGAATAGAACTAAAACAAACTTTAAATCAATATCGTTTTTAAATTCATTTTGCTGGATAATTGTATGAACTGTTTTATCTGTATGATAGGCTTGATAATCAATTGTTCCAATCAAATTACTTGATGTTTGTCTATAAACAATTTTTGGTTTAGTTTCTAATATTTTGGGTGTAAAACGGAATGTATCAGTGTCATTTAGAAACATAGTATAATTTGATTTTAAAAAATTTATAGGTTTTGAATTATGATATTTTTTAATTCGTGAACCTTTTAAATATGGAATATCGTTATTATTTTTCTGTATTCCTGAATAAAACACCTTGTCTCCAATAGAACCAAAACCACGTTTTTTTCCCCTACCTTTTGACCAATAATTATAACCAACATCTTTGACCAGAAAATAGTTATTAAATTTTTTAAATTTAGATAATTTTAGAAAAAGTCCATTTTTTGCAATAAAACTATTAGTGTTCGATTTTACATATCCCTTATCTTTTTCTAAATTACTTTTCATCAGCCAACCAGTTTTTTGATTTGTTTTTTGCAAACAAACAATTGCTGTGAATACATTAGCATCTTTAAAAATAATTTTATTCCCAAAATCAACAATTACTATAAGCTGAAATTCAATAAGTTTGTTTCTTAGTTCTTTAAAATAATCGCCTTTAATATAAGAATTTGGCGTAATAAAAGAAAAGTACCGTTTGTCTTTTAATAGCTGTAAACTTTTTTCAAAAAAAGCTACATACAAATCATTATTTCGCCTAAAAGTTGGATATGTTGTTTCTAAGTATTCTTTAATTTCTGTTTCAAATACAATTCTATACGGCGGATTTCCAATAACCACATCAAAACCACCATTATCCATAATTTCTTTAAACTCAATATTCCAGTCAAAAGCCTTATCGCCTGCAACTTTGGGGTCATCTATTAGAGAGTTTCCACATTTTATATTATCGTTTAGCTTTGAAAGTTTTCTATCTTTTCGGGCAGTTCTTAACCAAAGTGAAAGTTTTGCAATTTCAACGCTTTCTTCGTTTATATCAACACCATAAAGATTATTTTCAAGTATTGATTTATCTGTGTCAAACAGTCCTATTGCATCGCC
>JAOZVK010000299.1 GCA_029938185.1 Bacteroidales bacterium
CAATTCGTAATTCGTAATTTATAATTCGTAATTTCCTAACTATTGAGAACTTACCAATTTTGCATATTAGCTTAAATTATTGTATGTTATAAGTTTGCAATTTTTTGTCTTTTTTTCTTTTATTCGTTTTTTTGTTTATCTTTGTTTTTCATTTTTAATAAAGTTTCTATTGTGTTGATAACTTATTAATAAGAAATATAAGACCATATTGGCTATTAAGAATTACTAATTTGTTTTACTTTTAATATCAGATGTTAAAAAATAACATTTTGCAATACAATAGTATATACTTTAAATGGTTCAATTATTCAATGATACAATGGTACAATATACTTATTAATAGCTTATAATATTTTTATAAAAGTAAAATCCTTAACCTAATTTAGTATACATAAACTTTTTTTATCCAGAAAAGCAAAAAATATCAAAATTAATCAACCTGTGCAATCAAAAGTCAGATAGGACGAACTATTGTAAACCCACAACGATAAGTTGTGGGAATAGAGCAAAATAGTTCGTCCCTTGAGGGACTTTATGTCATAAGTTCTTTTAATACCACGATTATCATCGTGGTTTAACAATAGTTGTCGTCCTTACGGACTTTTGATTGCACAGTTCGAAATTATTTATCAAAATTTAAAATACTTTCCAAATTACTGTGTTTTTTGGAGTTCTAAACAAAATAGTTTTTGATTAATATACTTTAAAAGGTTCAATAATACAATGGTACAATATACTGATTAACAGCTAATAATATTTTTATAAAAGTAAAACCCTTAACCTAATTTAGTATATAAACACAAAATAATGAAATTAAATGCAAATACTGATATTAATATCAGGAATAATTGTTTCTATTTACTTTTCTACAGAAATTGGATTGACATCAGTATTGGGTTTATGCTTGCTTTTGCTCATAGAAAAGGCAAAGCACAAACATACTGACAAAAGAGCGGGGAAAGTTTATATTGAAATACAGTTTATTGCATGCAAAACAAATAAGGTTTTCGACCTATTTATAGTTGCTTACTCATTAGTAGAAATACAACTCAATCAGCAAGTTATGAATAAGTAAATGTCAAAAAAAAATTTATAACAGTACTTACAACATTAAATATGTTAAAGAGCTTAATCCAATACTTAAGAAATTAAAAAAGCATTAAAAATATGGAATACATTGTTAAACAAAAAAGTTGATAAAATTGCTTACAGTAAATGTGGTGAAGGTAAAAAATTTGCAAAATCATTAATAAATGATATTCATTTTCGCTTAGGTGATGTATATATACAACTTAACGATAAGAAAAAAGCTCTTGAAAGCTATAAAAAACATCTGAATAACAGAAAACATGGAATATACAGTAATATTACAAAACAGGAGGTTAAAAAAGAAATACATTTACTTGAAAAATCAATGTAAGCTCTTCGAACTATTTAATCAACTTAGGAAATTACGAATTGGTTTACTCCTAAATATCTTACAAAAAACAAATCAGAAAGTTGTTTTTTAACAATTCCCTATAATCAAAAGTCGAAGAAATATTTATGCGTAAGCAACATAAAAAAGCTCGAAGAGCCCAAAATGAATGCTTATAATTTTGTGTCCTAATTCATAATAAATATATAAATTTAAAATACATGGAAGTATTATTAATATCATCAGTTGTAGTTATTTTGTTAGTAATTGTATTTTGTTTTTGGATATATTTTACAAATAAAGAACTCTGGCGAAAAGTATATACATCGAAACTTGATTTTTCGATTATTAGTTTTATTTTTCATATAGTAGGCTTATACTTAAAAAAAGTACCACCATACATAATATTTAATTCTTTAGTAAATGCCAAAAAAGGAGGCTCCGAAATATCAATAAAAAATATAAAAGAATATTATTTTTTGACTCGACAAAAAATAAAAAAAGCAACTGAAGATTTAAATAAACGACATCGCGAGGGTTTGTTAGTAATAAAAGAAGTAGGAGGATATTTTCTAGTAAGTAGTAGTGCAAAGCAATTAGTCGAAACAATGATAAATGCAAGCCAATCTGATTATGAAATATCAATAAACGAAATAAATCCAAACTATAAACAAACAGGAGGAGTATCCGATGAGGTTGAACTGATTGTCAGAATGCAACAAGATGAAATAGTTAATTCATATGACACTTTAAAAAAAATGAATACAATTCCAGGTGAAGAAGTCAATGAAGACGACCCTGAATTGCAGAAGCAAATTGCTAAATTTAAGAAGCTTAGAGCAACAGAATTAACTACAACATTTAAGGATATTGGTGGTTTTTTTGCAGTAGACGGCAAAAAAAATATTATGGTAAACCTAATTCTAAAAAAATCAATAAATGTATTATTAAGAGCACAGCAATCCGGTTTAGCTGTTGATATGAAAGACCTTGAGAGTTATTTTGGTATTGATGGAGATATTGAAAAAGCAATTGATGTATTGTTAAGAGCAAGACTATTGAATATGACAATAACTTTTGTTGATTTAGAAAAATATATTGTAGTAGGTGGCGATATTGTGATGACAATAGATTTACTTATCAATGCTCAAAAAGCAGGAGTAACAGTAAGTTTAAAACAATTAGAAAGATTCTTCTACTTAGGAGGTGATGTTGAAAAAGCGGTAAAAGCATTAATAAAAGCAAAACAAGCTAATTTAGATATTTCAATAACAGATTTGGGTGAGTATTTTGCACAAGGTGGCGATATAAACGAAGCTGTAAATGCTCTTACAAAAGCAAAACAAGAAAACTTAGAAATTAGTTTATTCGAATTAGGAGAATTTTATGCACTAGGAGGTAATGTAAAAAAAGCAGTACTATCATTAATAAAAGCAAAACAATCGGGTATAGCAATTAGTTTTATGCAACTAAAAAAATACTTTATACAAGGAGGCAATACAGAAAAGCTAATTCAAATTCTTATTCGAGCAAAAAAAGTTGGCTTAGACGTTACTTTCAAGGAATTTGAAAAATACCATAGAGCAGGTGGAGATATAAAAGATTTAGTAAAAGCATTAATAATTAAAAGAATAGATAAGCTTGAGATTAGTAAAGAAAAATTAATTGATATACATGTAGAGGGAGGAAATGCATTAAGTTTTGCAAAGGCTTATAAAGTTGTAAAAGCATTAAATTTAAGTGTTTCGAGCGAAAAACTTGAAACAGATATGTTTAATGGACGTGATATACTTAAAATTATGTTTGCAATATCGCATGCTCGAAAAGAAGGAGTTGATTTAAGTTATGGTTTAGCTGTAACGATAGATAGAAGAGGGGAGGATATTCAAGCGGCTGTAAAATGGGCAATTAATCCAAAAGTTATCCATATAGAACCTATGTCTATTGTTGCAAAAAACGGGATACAACTTATGCTAAACGCTGATGTTACTGTACGAGGAAGGGTTAATCAATATCTTAAAGGTTCAAGAGATAAGGTTCTTAATGACAGAGTAAACGAAGCTATTGTAAGAGAAGTTGAATCATGTAATTCCCACGAAGATGTTATGAAATCGTTACCACAAATATCCGATAAGGTAAAAAAAAGATTATGGGGAGAAGAAAAATTTAACGAAAAAATACACGATAGTTTAGAGGATTTAAAGGAAAGCAATGATGTCGAACAAAAATTAAATAAAAGTAGTGCTTACGAAATTTTAGATATAAATATACCATTAATTGATATTGGAAAAGATACATATGCCGAACTGAAAAAGGAACAAGCAATAATAAAAAAAATAGTCACAAAAACCGAAGCAGAAACAAGAAAAGCAGCAGCATCAGCTCAAGAAAAAGAAGCAAAAGCTAAACTTATAGAAGCCGAAGCCGAACTACAAAGAGGAATGGCAAAAGCATTTAAAGAAGGTAAAATGGATACAAAAGAATATCATAAGAAAAAAATATTTGATAATAAGATTGGAGATGATCATGGACATTAAAAAAAGGCTCATCGAGCCTTTTAAGTAATTAACAATGAATAATGGACAAAGAATAATTTTGCTTACGCTTGATAAACAGCATATAAAATCGACACTTTGTAATATTGTAACTTGTTGTAACTCTGATATAAATTAAATTATTCATTATCAATTGAGAATTACTTATACTAAAATTAGGTTAAGAATTTGACTTTTATAAAAATGTTATAAGTTATAGATCGAAACATTGTACCATTATAAGTAATTAACAATGAATAATGGACAATTAACAATTTTGGTTACGCCAGAATTACAATAAGTTACAACTTTACAAAGTGTCGATTTTATACAATGACCTACTTATCATTGAATAATTGAAAGTATATATCATGTGTAAGTAACATTAAATAGGTCAAAGACCTTCAATAATTAATTAAATTTTATACTAATGAAATCAAATCTAATCAAAATATTAGTATTTTTATTGTTTTCAGTATTTATTTATTCTTGTTTTAACAGTGATGAAACAGATAAAGAAAAAACTGATAAAACAACTAAAATAGAAGAAGTAAAAACCTTAGAAGAAACTGATAAAACCAAAGATGACTTGAGTATATCTACAATTATTCTAATAATAATTGTAACATTAATTCTTGGTCCAGGTACTATACTTTTTTTCTATACATTTGTACCACTTGGTTTATGGTACGAAGCGTGGCTATCAGGTGTAAAAGTATCTTGGTTGTTGCTTATAAAAATGCGTTGGCAGAAAATACCGCAAGACCTTATTTTGCGTACAATGATTAAAGCCAAAAATGCTGGTCAGGAATTAAATGCTCGCGACTTAGTGGGGCATTATCTTGCTGAGGTTAATATAGAAACTGTTGTAAATACATTAATAAGAGCCCAAAATGCAAGTCTTGATATCCCATTAAATGACTTGGCAGCTCAATTTTTAGCAAAAGTTGATGTTGAGAAAGTTATAGCCACACTTATAACTGCCAAAAATGCTGATTTAGACATCACAATAACACAGCTTGCATCTCATTATCTTGCCGATGTAGATATTGAAAAGGTTGTAGATTCATTAATTACTTCACACAATTCGGGACATGATGAAATGACTCTTGATGACTTAAAAGAACATTATCTTGCTGGTGGCGATGTTATTAAGACCGTAGCAGCTTATGTAGCTGCAAAAAAAGCAAAGCTGCCTGATTTTGAATTTGATGATATTGCTTCAATAGATTTATCGGGTATTGATGTTACAAAAGCAATAAAATCGGCTATAACACCAAGAGTAGTTGAAACAGATGGTGTTACAGGATTTGCCAAAGATGGAATACAACTAACAATGAAACTAAAACTTACTTTAAGAGCGTATATTCCTAATATAATTGGAGGGGCTAAAGAAGAAACTGTTTTGGCAAGAGTAAACGAAGCTTTGGTTACAACTATTGGGCAGTCTGACACACATTATGACGTACTTGAAAATCCTTATGAATTGGCAGATAAAGTGGAAAAACTGAATCATAGCGAAGGTACCGCTTTTGAAATATTATCGGTCGATGTTTCTGATATTTCTGTTGGAAAAGATATACATTCTGAACTAAAACTCGAAAGAGCACATGCCGAAGCCGAAATGGCAAAAGCAGATGTTATAAGAGCAGAAGAAAAAGTGCAAAAAGCAATGGCAGCAGCTTTTATTGATGGAAACCTTAGCATACAAGGCTATCACAAAATGATGAACACCGAAGCTGACACAAAAATGAGAGAATCATTGGGTAAAACAGTTAAAAAAAAAGATATTGATGAACATCATTAGTAAATAGTCTTACAAAAGTTTTTTGACATTAATTTTTTGTTAAATTACATATTATTAGAGTATTAATAGAATGCATAAGCAATATTACATAGGTCGAAGACCTAATAAACCTTAAATGAAAATGAAAAAACAAATACGATTAATCAAAATTTTGTCTTTAGCTTTAATATTTGGAGTCCTTTATAGTTGTGGAAACAGTAATAAATCCGATAGTAATAATGTTGATAAAACAGCAGTCGATACAGATAAAGGAACAACAAATAATTCATCGAAATCAGTAGATAACCAAAGTGTTTTGAAAATTAAAACTGCTGGAAAAGATGTTGGAGAAATTAAATTGTCAGCCAATACAATAAATTTTGAAATTGAAGGGACTAATTATAAAGGTAAGATTAAAGGAGAGAAACGAAAATATAAAAATGAATCGGGTATTTTTTTAGCTGAAGTTAAATTCAAAAAAGATGCTTTTAAGCTAAGAACAGAAAGTGCAAAGCTTTTATGGAAAATAAAAATATATGATGATAAAATAAAAATAAGCGATAATGAAGAAAATAAAAATCCATATCAAATAAAACTAAGCGGTGATAAAGCTAAAGTTAAAAAAAATGATATTGAAATAGGAAGAATTAAACTAAACAAAGAAAAAGGAGTTGTTGAAATAAGTTCCGAAACTATGAGTTTTACAATAGAATCAGACAAAATTAAATTAGCTTATGGCGTTTTATTAATTGATGAAATTCCATTAACAAACAGGTATATAATTATGGCTGAACTCCTGTCATTAAAGTAAGGTCTTTGACCTATTTAATGTTGCTTACGCATTTTTTGCAAATTGATGTCATGTAGCTAATAGTACGAAAACAAATATTGAAAAACTTTTGTAAGACTACTAATATAAAAGACAGGATTTGTTCATAAAAAATAGAATATCCTAATAATCAATGTAACATAAGTTCCACGCAAAAACTGCAAAAGGAAAAAATACGCAAAAAATGCAAAGCATGATTTAAGACTTTGCATATTTTGCGTACTTTGCGTAGAATTTGTTAGACTTTTATATGGTATAATACAAAACAGAATTAAATCAATAAAATGAAGAAATACCAAAGATGAAGAAAGCAAAAAAAATATGGATAAAAAATTTTAGATAAAGAAAAAAATATAGAAAAAATGGCATTTTTCATAAATTACAAAAAGTAGTTGACACTTTTTTTATTCTTAAAAACCTTATTTTTTATTTTAAACCTTAATAGAAAATAAATATGACCAAAATTTCTTAAACCTTATTACCTTATTTATAATTGTTTAAATAAGGTAATAAGGTTAATAATGACGATTAAACTTTATTTCTACTAAGG
>JAOZVK010000300.1 GCA_029938185.1 Bacteroidales bacterium
CAAACTTTGTGTAACTTTGCGGTTAAAAAGCGGCTAACTTAAAACTGGTAGCCATCAGTTAATTAAAAAGCAAAAATAAATTTGTGCATAAATAAACTTGATGAACCATTAATTTTACTCGCAATATTTATGTTTTACTGCTTTCAGGTTGATAAAAATTTGTTTTAAATCTTTTATTTTCAGGCAGTCAAAACTATCCGATTCATGATATTCGTATTTGTCTTCATTCAATTTTTTAAGTATTACGAAAGTCCACCATTTACCGATATTATATGATCCTCTCATTATACTGGATTTATTTATTTCCATTGCTGTTGCCATTTCGGCCAAAACCTGATAATCTGGATTTGATATTGTTCTGCTTTTCTTAAATTCCTGAAAGAAAAAATACGGTTTTTCAGGTTCAAATTTTCCAGTTGCAACCATAAAATCTGGTTTGCCCGATAATTCATAACCATTTACAACAGCCGAAATTTCGTAAGCATACCAATCTCTAAAATTTTCGGTTACAAAATTTATTTTATTAAGTAAAGGCGAAATAAATTTTGCTTTTAACAATTCTTCGTTGTACTTCTGCAAATATAATCGTTCATTTTTAATTAGTTCTCTTAAAAAAAAATCTTCTTCTTTTTGTAAATTATATGAATAACTAAACCATTCATCAAACAAATTCCCGCTTGTTATTTCTTTAATATTCGTAACATTACGTAATTTCTTATAAGTCATTGATGAAAAATTATAACTTTTTTTTATTTCTTTTTTTTCCATAATCCTATGAATTTTTATGCTTGCAAAGATAACAAATAATTTCAAACTGTGCAATCACAAAAGGGCTACACATTTAGTACTGGTCATTATTTTATTTTTTGATAGTATTTACAGGATTAACAGGATTGATTTTTATCTTGTTACGAAATACCTGACAAATAATACTGTCCAAACTTTACGTGGGTAGCCCACAAAAGTAAGGACAATATCTATTGTTAAACCACTATGATAATCATGGTATTAGAAAAAAACTTATGATATGAAGTCCCTCAAGGGACAAGCTATTTTGCTATTTGTTTTATTTGCTCTTTTTTCAAATATGTTTTTCTTTTACTTTTTGTTAAATAATACTTACCTCCTTTTGGTCCTTGGTATACAGTTTTACCTTTATAAGTTCCAATTTTTTTGTCTTTTCCTACTTTGGCTACTTTGACTTTTTTTATCTTTGTAGGTTTTTTAGCTGTTAAAAATTTTTTAATATCAGCATTTTGTTTAATACTTGAGGTTTTAATAAAACCTGTTTTACCTTTATATGTAGCTTTTATAAAAGTTTTTTTTACGATATTAAGAACAGTTATGCTTTCAGATTTTTTTATTTCAGCAAGTTTTTTTCCTTTTGGTGATGCTGTGCTTCTGAGTATTGCTTTTGCAACAGAAACGGTTGTAACAGATGATTTTTTTACTTGACTATTAGCCGAAATGCTAATAAATAATACAATTGTAATTATTAAAATAGTATTTTTCATATTTATAAGATTAGGTTTTAAATATTAATTTATTAATAAAACATTACATTTTTACTTTTATTCAGTAACTTGAATTTATTACCATTTATTGTATTGTGTGTGTAGTTAGCTTCTATATAAAATATATCCAAAATATGTGAAAAATTTTGGATATATGCTTAATATAGTTTAAAATATTTTTTTTTGTACTTTAATATGATGAATAAGTAAAAACAATTTTTGCATATACCATATTACTATAACATTAGAATTATTATTTATTGCATAATATCTATATATATACAAATTCTTGGCACAATTAATGAATGCTTTTATAATAAAAATAAATTACATAATTACAAAGTAATTATTAATTTGTATTACATAAAATAATATGTTAAAACTACTAATTAATTTTTTTTTAATATGTATTCTACTTAATACAACGGTAGTATCACAAATACAAAAAAAACTTTTCATTGCACGTCGCGTAGAAAATCCACCAACAATTGATGGTTATATAAACGACAAAGCCTGGATTAGTTCTGAAAAAATTAGTAATTTTATTCAATATGAACCATATAATGGTAATACTCCTAGTGAAAAAACCGAAGTCATGCTTGTATACGACGATAAAGCAATATATATTGCTGCTATAATGCATGATACAAAACCAATGCTAATACCAAGTGAATTAGGTAAGCGAGATGATTATGATTTACTAAATTCAGACCAATTTGTTATAGATATAAACCCATTTAATGATGGTGTAAACTCATTTATGTTTGCGGTTTCCTCATCAGGAATTCAATCTGATATTAAAAGAAATGAAGATGATTTGGACAAAAACTGGGATGCTGTTTGGAAAAGTAAAGCCAGACTAACTGATAATGGTTGGGTGGTTGAGCTAAAAATACCACACTCGGCAATTCGTTTTTCAAAAAAAATATTTCAGGTTTGGGGATTAAATTTTTATAGATTAATAAAACGAAAAGAAGAGTTTATAAGTTGGAATTTTGTAAATAAAGATTTTAGTGGATTTGCAAATCAAATGGGACAATTGATTGATATAAAACATATAAATCCTCCTGTTCGTTTGTCATTATCGCCTTATGTTTCGGCTTATATGGAAAATAAATCAAGTAATAATATTTGGAAAAAAACGATTAAAGGAGGTATTGACTTAAAGTATGGAATAAACCAGAGTTTTACTTTAGATATGATATTGATTCCTGATTTTAAGCAAGTTGAATCAGATGAGCAATTACTCAATTTAAGTCCTTTTGAAGTTAAATATGATGATAAAAGAGCTTTTTTTACCGAAAGTACTGAATTGTTTAATAAAGCAAATATTTTCTATTCTAAAAGAATAGGCTCAAAACCTGTCAATTATAAAGGTGCTAAAAGTGGTTTAAATACAAATGAAATAATAGATGAAAATCCTGTAGAAACAGGTTTGATTAATGCAACTAAACTTTCGGGAAGGACAGTAAATGGTTTAGGAATAGGGTTTTTTAATGCAATAACAAGAAATACTAATGCTATAATAGTTGATACAATATCTAAAACAAAAAGAGAATATACAACTCAAGCATTATCGAACTATAATATAATTGTTTTTGACAAACAATTGGAAAACAATTCGCATTTAAGTTTTATAAATACCAATGTTTCAAGATTTAACAGTAACTATACTGCAAATGTTACTGCAACAGATTTTAAATTTTTTAATCAGGAAAATAATTATTCTTTATCAGGAAATGGTGCGGTAAGTTATATGCACAATACTGGTAATGACGATATTGGTTTTTCAACAAGTATAAATATTGATAAAATAAGTGGTAAATTTCAATTCAGATTTTCAAACAAAATCATAAGCGATAAATATGAACCAAATGATATTGGTTACCTAAAACACAACAATGAAATAAATGAAAAAATAACATTTATATACAACATAAATAAACCATTCTGGCGTATTTTGAGATGGCAAAATTCACTGTATTTTAAATATGCTACATTATATAAACCAATAAAATTTTTTAATTTTAAAATTCAATATAATACAAATATTACATTTAAAAATCATTTTTCATATGAATTTTATTTAAGTTCAAAACCATTGGGATATAATGATTTTTATGAAGCAAGAAAAGATGGGCAAGTTTATAAAATTCCAAAAGTGTTTTATTGGGGTGCATATTTAAAGACTGATAATCGAAAAAAATTATATTTAGTATTGAATTACAAAAACTGGAAAATAAATAAGACAAATGAAAAAAGAGATAGATATAGCATAATTTCTTATTTTAGAATTAGTGGAAGTTTTGTATTTAGTCACGAATTACTCTACGAAATAAGACAAAATGAATTAGCTTATGCTGATACTGAAAATGATTTAATTATTTTTGGAAAACGAGATGTAAATACAATATCAAATACATTTAATAGCACATATATATTTAATAATAAATCATCATTGGATTTCAAAATAAGGCATTATTGGTCAAGTGTAAAATATAATAATTATTATTTATTAGATGAAAATGGAGATTTAAATAGTCAAAATTTTTATAACAACAACAATGATATAAATTATAATGTATTCAATATTGATTTGATTTACAGATGGCAGTTTTTGCCTGGAAGTGAATTGCTGCTTGTTTGGAAAAATGCAATTTATGATGATAGTGATATTATTGTAACCGATTATTTTGATAATTTATCGAATACATACGATGCTACAAAAGTTAATCTTATTTCTATAAAAATATTATATTATATAGATTATCAAAATTTTAAGAGAAAAAAGACGGCATTTTTCATAAACCAATAAAAAGTATTTGACGCTTTTTAACCGCAAAGTTTTGATGATAGAGCGTCTTTATCAGTCAGTTGTTTGTAACTCTACGAATATATGATAAATTTTTATTTGTCTATTATTTCTTTCATGTTTTGCTATTCCTATTTTCATATTTGCAGGAATATCATAATTTTTTGAAATATCAGTAAAATCTATCATTTTATGTTTATATTCAATACTGGGTATATATTCGTGATATTTTTTCCAATTTGTCATAAAATCTTTATTGCAATATATAACCATGTAGTTTTCGGGTAGTCCTATCGCATCATAATCAAATATTTTCAACAGATGATTTTTTATTTTTGTTTTATCAAAATATGATAAATTAAAAGCTTCATAAATTGCAATAGTTTCTCCTTTTTCATCATCAATTTTTATATCAATCTCACCGAGTTTAATTTTTGATTTTCCAAATTTAGTTTGGTCTTTAACTCTAAAATTCTTATTTGTCAAAACATTGGCAATAAAACTATTCCTACTGTCTTCATATTTTTGAATATTTAAAGATAGTCCTTGAAGTTGTTTTAAAGCAAAAAGTATGTAGTCAAAAAGCGATTGTTGTTTTCCGCTTCCATTTACTTTTCCAAGTAACTTATTAATTGAAACTTCATCAACGCTTTTAGGACATGTAACCGTTGTTTTTCCTTTATCAAAGTATTTGTTTAGCTGCTCAAATGTATAAAACTCTGGTGAATTTCCGTCAATACACTCATTACAAATACAATGTGTCATTAGTTTTACAACAGGGTCTTTTAGTGTTTTGTGAATATTTTCTATTTCGTATTTAATAATACTAAATAAATCTTGTCTATTCTTTCCTTTTATTTTTATACTGATAAACCGTTCAAATGTATTGCTTGTAATTAATGCTGTTGCTTGTTCTCGTTCTATTACAACACCTTGCAACCAAAATAAATTATTTTTTATATAATCGTGCATTCTCACAATCATTCTTGTTATAATTCCAGCAGCCATAAATTTGTATCTAAACTCAAATTGTATATTGTCTTTATTATCCCAATTATCAACACTGTCGGGCTGATTTGGTTGAAGCATTCCAGGAACAATATAATCAGTTTGATTTGGCAAAAGAAAACAGAGTTCAAATTTTTTCATCAACTCTATTAAAAAAGCAAATTTATCATCGGGGTAGTCTTCCCATATATTTCTTAGTTGAGAATAATTAAATTTTCCTTGATTTAAAATAACTTCTTTTGTATCAATTATTTTATAAACTGCTTTTGTTGCCCATTCAGGGTTAAGAAAAATAATATTTCGTAAAATATCATTATCTTGAAAATGTAGAAATATACCTAAATCATGAAAATAGTTACTTAAATGAAGGGCTTGCTCAATGTCAATTCCAAAAGTTTTACAAATTGTGATATAATCATCAAGTTTTATGAAATTTTGTTGAGTTTGTTTTAAATTATCTCTTATATCAATCCATATTTTTGGTAATTGCTCTCCTATATGTGGTAATTTTATTATTTCTTTTGTAATAACATTTTTTAATTCTTCGATACCAATTTTTTCTTTTGCACTAACTTTGTAGAAACCAACAATATTAGGAAAATAATCTTTCATATATTTTTCTGCTACAAGGCTTGCTCGTTGGTCTATTTTGTTTTGAACCACAAGTATTGGTGAATTTTGACTGAGCAAACTTACAATTCGTAACCAATAATCGAAACTTGCAAGATTAGGCATCATTCTATCAATTCTTGCGTCCCAAACGAGCAAATATATTGAGCGTTTGCTTAAAAAAAATTGATGGGTCGAATGGTAAATTTCTTGTCCGCCGAAATCCCAAATATTTATTTTTAATTCATTATTATCTGTTTTTAAATCCCAGCGGTTTATATCAATTCCTTCTGTTGATTGTTCATTTTCATTGTATTGATCATAAACTAATCGTTTCATTAGTGATGTTTTTCCAACAGCTCCATATCCAACAAGCAATAATTTTGTTTCATATAAATTTACTGTTCCTTTTTCTATTTCTGTAAAATAATTTTTAATGGCTTTTTTGCCTTGCTTAATTATTTCTATTGGTGGATTTTCTATTGGATTATTATTAAATGTAATAAAATTTTCACTCCATTGTGTATTCCATTGTATCTCCATATTTGGAAAATTGCAAATCCATTTTGAAAGTTTTGTTATTGGATTATCAATTAATTCTAAAATTTTTAATGATTTTAAGTTTTTTAGTGGTAAGATATCAGTGATATTATTAGCCCACAAAAATAGAGTTCTTAATTGTATTAAATATTGTAATGGTTCTATATTTTCTATTTGATTACGATGTAAATTCAAATACCTTATTTGATTTATTTTTTTTAATACTGAAATATCAACGATATTATTGATTTTTAGATTAAGATATTTCAAATTAGGGAAGTTTATTAGAGAGGAGATATCTTGTAAATTATTGTCTTGTAAATTCAAATGAATTAAACTATCATATATATCAGGGTGTTTTATAAGTTCGCTTGGAATTTCACTTAAATTAAACCCTTCAATATGTATTCCAGTAACAAGCCCCTCTGTATTAGATGAATAATAAGGTAATTTACTCAATTTTACATGAAATATTTTGGCAATATCAATTTTTTTAAATTCTGTATCAAGTAATTTTTCAAGTTGTTGAATTATTTGTGGTTTCATGTAATTTAAAATTTTCTATTAAAAATAAGTAAGCACCCATACAAAAGTTTTTACCTATTTAGTATAGAGCTTACTTTT
>JAOZVK010000301.1 GCA_029938185.1 Bacteroidales bacterium
ATATTTATTTTCTATTAAGGTTTAAAATAAAAAATAAGGTTTTTAAGAATAAAATAAGTGTCAACGACTTTTTGACATTTATGAAAAATGCCGATAATTTTATGTATTGATACAGTCTCAATAACACTTGCCAATATGTTGCAAAGGTTTAATATGTTGTTTATCAATCAATAACAGTTTAGAGTATAATATTTATATATTTACATAAGTTTACTCAAGTGTGTCAAGCAACACTAAATAGGTCAAAGAATCTTATTAAGGAATCGTTAAAAAAGAACTTTCCTATTTATTTTTTGTAAGATACTTATATTTAGGTGTAAACCAATTCGTAATTCGTAATTTATAATTCGTCATTTCCTAAGCTTAGTTGTAAGGAATTTAAGAAAGGATTGAAGTGCCAAATTTTTTAAAGTTTTCTTCAGCTTTTTCAATATTTTCTTTACGTCCCAAGTCAAACCAACTTGTTTCATTGTGTTTATATGATGTTATCTTGTGATTTTCAGCTAATCTCAAATAATCATCTATTATTGAGAAAACTCCATTTTCGGTCATTAGTTTTATCATTTCGGGACTAATAATATGAACACCACTAAAAGCTGTTGGATATAGTTTTCTTTTTGTTTGTCGGTATTGTTTTATTTCGTTTGTTTCAATATTTTTCCATGCACAAAGCTGATTGTCATTATCAAAAAGTAACTGGCGGCTTGTAGTTCTATCTTTAACAGCCAATGTTGCAAGCGATTTTGTTTTTTTATGATGTTCAAAGAACGATTTTAAATTTAAATCTGACAATATATCTACATTGTGTATTAATACATCTTCATTATTGAAAAAAATTGATGCATTTTTTATTGCTCCACCAGTATCAAGTAATTGATTTCGTTCGTCAGAAAAATATATATTAATATCAAATGCATTATTTTCACCTATAAATTTTATTATCTGATTTGCAAAATGATGTACATTAATAATAATATCAGTAAAACCATGTTTTTTTAAATTCATTATTATAATTTCTAATAATGGTTTTTGACAAAACTCAACTAATGCTTTTGGTTTATTGTCTGTCAATGGTTTTAGTCTGGTACCAAGCCCAGCTGCAAGAATCATTGCTCTCATAAGATTTTTTTAGTTTTATATATTTTATGTGAAATTTCCTTAAATTAGTGTTGTAATCCTAACTCTCTATGATTTAGTGTAGTAGTAATATCGTATTTATTGTTAATATATTTATTTATACTTTCGGCTGAGTACACTGAGCGATGTTGTCCGCCTGTACATCCAAAACTTATTGTTAAATAATTATAGTTGCGTTTTAGATATTTTGTAATAACTCTGTCGATTATTGAATATATATCTAATAAAAAATCATTTATATCTGTTTTTGTTTCAAAAAAATCAATTACCTTTTTGTCTTTTCCTGTTAATTGCTTATATTCATCATAGCGTCCTGGATTATGAATTGCACGACAATCAAAAACAAAACCACCACCATGCTTTGTTTTATCAACAGGTAGTCCTTTTTTATATGAAAAACTTGTAATTTTAATACTCAGATTTTTTCTTTTAAATTGTTTCGAATCTATTAACGTTCTTAATACTTTGTGTAGATGTGGAAACTTGTATGATATATCAAAATTGTCTAATATATTTCTTATATTTTCAATTGCATACGGTATGCTTTCTATAAAATGTTTTTTTCTTTCAAACAAGCCTCTAAAACCATAGGCTCCCATTGCCTGCAAAATTCGTATTAGTGCATATGCATAATAATAATTTCTAAAAGCCAATTTATCTACTTTTTTATATTTCCCAAGAGATTCTATGTAATATTTAAGTAAAATATTTCTAATCGGTTCAGTGATATTTGCTTTGGCATCGTATAGCAACGATGCTAAGTCGTATTGCAAAGCTCCCTTGCGCCCTCCTTGATAGTCTATAAAATAAATTTTATTATTACACATCATAATATTGCGTGACTGAAAATCACGAAATAAAAAATGCATTGTATCTGTTTGGTTTAAATATTTTTCTAATGCAATAAAATCGTCTTCTAAATCTTGCTCATAAAAGGGGATATTAGTAAATTTTAAAAAATGATATTTAAAATAATTTAAATCCCACATTATTGATTGTTTATCGAATGCCTTACGTGGATAGGCATATTTATAGTCAAAATTTTTGCCTGCCAATACTTGTATTTCAACTAAGTGTTCAATTATATTCTTATATAAATCAACTAATAAATTAGGAAATTCATCTGCTGTTCTATTATCCAAAATAAATTGATAAAGACTTAAATCTCCTAAATCTTCAATCAGGTATATATTCTGTTCTAAGTTTTGACCATAAATGCTTGGAACATTTATTTTTTTGTTAATTAATTGTTTAGAAAAATCCAAGAAAGCCAAATTTTCTCTTTTGTCAGTATTATATACACCTATGGCTTTTTTGTTTTTCCCACAAATTCTATAATAATCTCTATTTGAACCAGATTGAGGAAGTTTGTAAAACTCAACAACAGTTTCATCAGACCATTTTTCAAATAGTTTTATTAGTAAGTCTTTTGTTTCTTTATTCATAATATTATTTCATTGAACATTAAGTGGTTTCAAAGCAAATGTTATGGTGTTAATATTCTATTCATCAACCTGTTTATCAACCTGTTTATTTATTAATTTATCAAAATCTGACTGGAATAAACTGTCTTGATTTATTCTATATTTTTCAAATTCACATTCTGCAAATGTTTTGGCTATTGCATGACTTATTTTTCCTGCATTTGTCAATAATTCTTTTTCGTTGAATTGAAGAAAAGCATTCAATTTTGAAGCCCAATCTTCCATTGTCATTGGAATATTTCGTTCTGCCTGTGTTTCTGCATAATCCAGATACATTGTTACAAATCTATCTAACGATTTGATTTCTTGTTTATTCAAATAGTTTTTTGCTATAAGCACATCTGTTTTTATTATTTTCCCTTTTGGTGCATTTTTCCATGTTGTTAATCCCATATTTTTTTTCTCGCTATCAGCACGTTTCATAACTAATTCTGCGGCTGTATGTCCATGAATTGCAAAATGCAATTTATTTTGAACTGTTTTGAAAAATAATTTTGTTGTTGGGCTATCAACATTATAATCCATTGCACTTGCATAAGTAATTAACAATGAACAATGGATAATTAACAATTTTGCTTACGCTTGATAAACAGCATAATAAAAAAAATAAAAGTGTTGTTTTTATATATCGACCTACTTAGCATCTAAATTATAGAACTGAGTATTGTAATTTTTCCCATCTGATGCAGTTTTCCGGAATTTCCGGATAACTGAATTTTCTTCTAATTCATTATTCTTAAATATATTCTGCAAATGTTCGCTTATAGTTCTTACATTTACATCAAACAATGAAACTATTCCGTATTTGTAATTTTTTATTTTTAGCCATAAAATTGTCAATAAGGTCTTTGACCTATTTATAGTTGCTTACACATTAGTACAAAGGCAATTTAATCAGTAAGTTATGAATAAGTAAATATCGAAAATTTTTGTAACAGTACTTATAACTATATTATAAATAAAAAGTGGAAACAAACACCTGAGTATATGATAGCAACTCTAATTATTTTTATTACCAGAGATTAAATAATTGTCATTTAATATTAATTCTGCCAAATCTATTTTTTTCATATCTCTAACAATTTTTAGTTTGTTGAAAAATTGCAATTCAACTTCTCCATCTGTTGGATTATCTTTAAATTTCTCCCAAAAAATTGCTAAATAATATAAATCTGCAAAAAGATTTTCTGCATTTTGTTTTCGTGTAAATGTGTCAATTGGATTTTTATCTTCATTTTCACCATTCAAATTAAATAATTCAATTGTATGATTTGCTTTTTTATAAAAATAACTATCAGAAGACAACGATGAAAGAGTTTTTATTTTAAATTTGTGTCCCAATAGAGTAAATTTTACAAATTCTAATTCAAATAATTCTTTTGGATTATCAGTTGTCGGATTAAAAATAAGAGGTTTCTCATGTTTAATTTTATCTCTATTTTTAAACTCTATCTTAAAATCAGTAAATAATGGAAATTCTGTCTTTTTGTATGTTCTATTGCATAAATCACAATAGATTGTATAATTTTTATAATCATAAGCCAACCACCAGTAATAATTCTTTGGTCTAAAATGCTCAATATCATCATTTTTATTTATTGTATTTTCACAAATAGAACATCTACCACCTGAAAATAGAACAAAGTCTGACTTAAATTCTTTCCATGAATTATCTTTTTTAGTCTTTAAATTTTCATATTCCTGCTTCGTATTTCTGGAAGTTTCATATTTCTTATTGAATTTATCTCCCTTTATTTTAAATGCTTTTACTACATTTTTCATTTTTTCTGATAGATACGAACTTGCATTTCCATAAATAAATCTTAAATCCTTCATTTGTAGTATTCTTTAAATTCATTTCTAAAATTAGTTATGTCTTCCTCACCAATAACTAACTCTTCAAGTCGCTCTCTATGATTAATATTGTTTTCTTTCAAGAATTTCAAGAATTTTAGAAACCTAAAATCATGAATATTTATTCCTACAAAAGTGTCATTTAAAGTATTTTCCAATTTTAATAAACTTGTTTGCTCTTCTTCTGATAATTTTGTTTTAGATTTTAATTCATAAAATACATCTATTTTTTGTTGTAATTCAATGCTTAAAATAGAACTCATATCAAAATGTGTTAATAATACAGTTCCAGCATCAATTAAAAGAGTTTCAGGTAATTGTTTTATATCAATTTCATTTTCTTTATTACGATAAAACATTTGAATTTCGCCTTCTTTTCTGCCAAGTATAGAAATTGGATTATGTGTAGTGAATACAAATTGAATATTTGGTAATAGACTACATAAATCTTCTACATAAGATTTTTGCCATGATGGATGCATGTGTCTATCAAATTCATCAATTGCGATAATCCCCTTTGTTTTTTGAAGAGCTGAAAAAATTTCATTGTCAAGATTTTTTGATTGATTGATTGAAATTAATCTTGTTATTATGTCTGTCAGTAGTAATATGTTGTTTTTATATCCTTCGCTAAGTTGTTCCGTTTTCAAATAGTTATTGTTACCATCAACAAAATAATATGATTTATTCCATTTTGAGTCAAGAGAAATTTTAAATTCTATTGGTAAAAGTCTTTTGAAAATAATCAATATACACTCTTTTATTTCTATTGCTTTTTCTTGTTTTGTCTCATTCAAAGTATTCAATATTCCCAAAGGGTCATAAAAGGAAGCTGTTGTTTCTTCAAATATTGATTGTGAAAAATACCATTTTTTTGAACCGTTTATTAGTTCTGTAACTAATTCTGAGTAATTATGGTCTGTATATCTCGAAAAAAGATTTGTTCCATAAGCTAAAAAAACGGGTTCGTGTATATCTGTTTTTAAATTACTTGTTGTTTTTTCGCTATTATTAATTATAATGCTTGATGATTGTTCACCTTCCCGCATAATAATAATTTCTGCTTCTACATAATTTTGCTTAACAAATCCTTGTAAGCTATTTATATCTGTATTGTTATCAGGTATATTAGCAAGAGCTAATGCTTGTAAAAATGTCGTTTTACCAAAAGCGTTTTTACCAAGAAAGATGTTTACTTTTGGAGATAGTTCAATGTTAATATTTTCAAAAAGTTTAAATGAATTTATTGCTATGTTGCTAAGTTTATTTTCTGATATTATTTCTTCTTTCTCTTGATTTATTTTTACAAATAAATTATACACTGGAACTCCGTTTATAATTTTTTTTAATATATGAATATCAGGATTAGTGTAACCAGATTCAGAATTAACTCCCAACGCAAGTTCTCCTGTATATTTATTAACTAATTTTTCAAAAACACTTGTTTCACTACTATATACAATAAAAAAGAATGCCGATGCATTTGAAATTGAATACTTTTGCAATTTTAATAATTGATGTTTTATTAAGTTTTTATTGAAATGACGCAATCTAATACCTTCGCATGCAATAATTATTTTGTCAGGCGAATTTATGGTTATATCAATTATTCCTTTATTTGAAAGCCTATGGTTCGTTTGAACATTTAAGTTTAGGTAATAATTATCTTTAATTGAATCTCTTAAGCTATTAGCAATGAATTCATTGTATGCTGCTTCTGTGTTTTTTAATGAATATACAACATATGCTAAATCTAATATTGCTTTAATTGCAAAACTCCAAAGTTCTGGAATTAATTTTTCGTAATTAACATTCATTTACTTGATGTTTTATTAAAATTTATTACTTTATTTAACGTATTTATAATTGTAAGTATTATTACAAAAGTTTTTCGACATTTACTTATTCATAATACTCTGATTAGATTATCTTTGTATTAATGCGTAAGCAACTATAAATAGATCGAAGACCTTAACTAACTAATAAGTAGTTTTACAAAAGTTTTTCGGCATTTATTTTTGTACAATTAGCTATATGATAATAAATTATAAAAATGCGTAAGCCACATTAAATAGGTCCAAGACCTTAGACGTTTAAGCTGTTTATGATTTGTGTTGCGTTTGCGACAAGGCAAATAAAAATTGCTTTAAATGCTATGTGTGTACCCTGCATAAGCACTCAAAGCACTGCACACTATATGCGTGCTTTTGATAAATCTGCAATATGCAAATTAAAAATTGAAAAAGCAAACAAAAAGTGTGTATGATTTTCCAAAGGGTGCAAGTTACTTATACTTGGTTTAATGCAATGAAGAATTAGCAAGTGGCAAGCTGGTTTGGAGTACTACAATCAGTAAAGAATATTTGCGAATAAGCAAATACTGATGGCAAAAATCTTTATTGAAGTTTACCAGCCACCAGAAAATGCAACAGGAATAAATTCCCATAATTTAAGAAACAGCAGTATACGAGATCTGTACGTATGGTGGTAGGTACACTGGCTACCATAAGTTAGTCAGTCGTCTATTTGATTAAGGCTATCAGTATTTTACTGGTCTTATAAAAATACGAGTAAAAATAGCTTATTTAAGTTTTTTATTAGTT
>JAOZVK010000302.1 GCA_029938185.1 Bacteroidales bacterium
ATTGGACTATTTATCATGCAGTATTTATTCTAAGAACTAATTTAACCCATTACCCCTAAAGGTATTTAAAGTAATGCTTTAATTATCATAGAAACATTCTATTTTTCACATTCTACATTCGATATTTTTTTTATTTATGAGTAACTTTTAGGTAAATTTTATTAACCTTTAATTTGCGATTGTTTTTTTAAAAAAGAACTGTTTTTGTGAGTTCTGAGGTCGAAGACCTTAATTTAAAACTTAGTTTGTTAAAAAAGTAAATTTATTTATTCGCACATTTTCAAAAAAAAATAAAATGGAAAAAACAGCACTCAAATATTTAGGGAAATCAGATGTAGACAAAAGTTTTGAAAAACTAAAGAAAGAAAAAACAGAATTTTTGCTTACAGATTATAAAAAATGTACCGAGACAATTAAAAAATTAACAGAAGATATTTTATCTAAATACAATGATCATATAACTGTTCATAAAGGAAATTTACAAGATATAACAAATGAATATAAAAATGCTTATGTCAGTTATCGAGAAAAAGAAGAAGATGATAATAAGCGAAGGTACAGAGGCTACACTAATTATTATACAGATATTAAATCAGAAGAGGAATATATTAAAAGTGAAATAAAATATCATTACCGTTCTGCTGCTTTTAGGTTTAAAAAATATACTCCAACAAGGGAAGAAGAACAAAAAGTTTTGTATTTTAGCTTAGAAAAAGAATATTTTTCTCGCTCAAAATTCAGTTTTAGTTTTTGTGCATATTATAATTCAGAACATATACTTTGTTTGGACAAAATAACTTTTAAAAGCAAAGGCTGGGAAGAGGCAGATTTAGAGTTCGATACCGTAAAAATTTCAACTGATAAAATAATATGGCTTTTAGAATCTTTTTTACTGTTAAATAAAAAAGGAAAAGAAAATTATAAAAAAAGACAAATTAAACAGGGAGAAAATAAAATAAAAAAAGCAAAGATTAATCAGCTTAAACGAAAGGCTGGAATAATAAATGTGAAAAAAATATTAGATGAAATAGATTTTGATTATGGTTTAGAAGAAATACAGGGGGCTTTGAAAATTCATATTTCATTAAATAGAGGTGTTACTACTGTAAAAATTCCTAAAAAAAATCTAAACAAAAGTTTAGAATATCTATCAGGATTTGTAGAAACAATCTTAAAAGCAGAAAAATTAGATATATATTTTAGACATTTAAATATTTGAATAAAGATCGGTAAAAATGAGCTGGGAGCATTATAAAAGTCATATTAATAAAAAAGTTTTTTTTGAAATTTTAGATAATTCTTTTAACAATAAAAAAGAGCTTGTTATAGAAACGTATCAAAAGCAAAGAGCGACACTATTAGAATTGCAAAGGCATATTGCAAGTTTTTCTCCAAAGGAAACAAATTATTGGAATTATAAATTTCAGATACTCACCAATTCGCTATCTAATGATAGAAATATAACAGGAAGAGCTGTTTTGGAATATTATAGAATATTTGACGATTATACTATGCAAAACTATCTAATTGCAAGAACACAAGCCAGTTCGCACACGCAACAAGAACTGTATATGGTTGTTTTTTTTAAAGATAATATTCTTAATATTGAATTTCCTATTCATAAATATGCGTATAATGGAAAAAAATTAGAGGACGTTATTGTTAGATTTGATAAATATAAAACAACAAAACATGAGATTGTTCAATTTGTAGATGCTTTAATGGCAAAGCAAAAAGAACTTGAACATGAAATGGAAAACACAAAATTAAAGAAACAGAAGGTTACTATACTAAAAAGCAAAACTATTATTGCTAAGGTAAAAGCAATAATGAAAGAAAAAGATATGATGTATAGATTTGAAGAAAAACATAATAAAATAATTTTAATAATAAAACTATCACAATCGCAAGTAATAGAAATAACTATTACTTATAAAAAATTTCAAACTACATTACAAAATTTAAGCGAATTAGTAGATAAATTAGTGGAACTTTACGAACAAGGTATAGAGGTAAAACATAAACAAACAAATAAAACAAATCATTATACTTGGATTGATAATAAGTGAACGAGCATATTAAGTACCAATACAAAAGTTTTCACATATTTGTATTTCTTAAATCTATTGGTTTGTAGTCTCATTAATTGTATCATTGAACCATTGAATAATTGTATCATTCCTTAAAATAAATTTAACAAATATTAAAATATGATAAGAATAAATGCACAAGAATTATTAAAAATATTAGAACACACACCTGCCGAACAAAATATTATGTTAGCAGGAGGTCATGGAATAGGGAAGTCTAATATATTAACAAATTTTTATCAAGAAGAAAAAAAGATGCCCTTGATAACTTTCTTCTTAGGTCAAATGAGTGACCCTGGCGATTTGATAGGATTAATGCAAAAAAATGAGAAAACAGGTAGGTCGGAGTTTTTACCACCATATTGGTGGCCAAAAAAACAACAAGCGGTTGTATTGTTTTTAGACGAGTTGAATCGTGCAAGACCCGAAATTTTGCAGTCAGTAATGGACTTGACTTTGAATAGAACGCTTGCTGGAAAAAGTCTACCAAAGGGTAGTATAATAGTTTCGGCAATAAATCATGGAGACCAATATCAAATTACCGACCTTGACCCAGCATTGGTGTCGCGGTTCAATATCTACGAATTTGCACCTACACATGAAGACTGGATTATTTGGGCAAATAAAGCAAAATTGGATAAGCGAGTTATTAATTTTATTCAAAAATATCCTAATTTTTTAGACACTTCAAATGAATTTAAAAAAGCAGACGAAATTTTAGACATGGGAATAGAAAAAACTCCAGACCGTAGAGCATGGGAAAGGGTTTCTAATTTAATTAAAGATTATAAGATTATTGATGCTATTTTTGTGAAAATAATAGCAGGGATTGTAGGAATAACTGCAAGTGTTAATTTTATAAAAAGTATAAAAGAAATTAATAAACTTAATCCGGAAGATATTTTATTTGCCTTTGATACAAAACTTTTTAAAGGCTTAAAACTGCAAGATTATATTTTGGCAAACGAGCAAATTTTTGTCTTTATAAATAATGATGAATATGACAAAAAGAAACTTAAAATTCTTATCCGAAACTTAATAAAATATATTAAACACCTGAAAAAATCTAAATTTCAAGAGGCAGTTGCTCATTTTGCATCTCAATTGGAAATACCTAATTATGAAAAAGTTTTAGGTTTACTTTTTGGAGAATCAGAAGAATTTATGTTAGAAATATCAGATTATATTCAAGGAATAGATTTATAAAATGTTAGCAAAAGAAAAAATTACTAAAATTGTAGAAAAATGGTATCTATTAGAACCTCTTTACTTTGCTGTATGGACTCTTCACAAAGTAGAACCATCGGTACATTTAAAAACAATAAAAGTTAATGATGGTCATATTCAATATAATCCAACTTTTATTGATAACTTATCTAGAAAAGAGTTAAATGAGGTCTTATCTTTTGAAGCGATGCGAATTATTTTGAAACATCCTTACAAAAGAAAAAAAGCGATAAGTCAAATATCATATCAAGCAAGCAATATAACGGTTCAAGAATATATAGGAACCACTTCATTAGGATTTCAATATGCAAAAGACTATTTTAGTAGCAATGAGTACGATAAAAAACATTTTGAATTTTATTATGATAAAATTATAGAACAAGAATTGGACAAACTGAATGACCCAAATAAGCAAGGCACAGAGGAGACTGATGACAACGAAAATGACTCTAATGACAACGGCGAGAGTAACAATAATAACGAAAATGACTCTAATGATGACAGCGAGAGTAATAACAATAACGAAAGCGAGAGTAACAATAATAACGAAAATGACTCTAATGATGACAGCGATTCTTCGTCTAATCCTAATGATAAATCCGATTCGGAAAACAATTCAGATGATTTAAATGATACTGATAATAAAGATAATGAAAACGGAAACAATGGAACTGATTCTACAAACAAAAAAGATGAATCAAATAATTCCGAAGATAATTCTAATAAAAATGGGAAAAATTCTACATCAAATACAAGTCTTCCTAAAAATAATTTATCAGAATACACCGATAAAAATCAAACTGGCTACGAAAACGCAGACGATTGGGATAAAAATGAATACGAAGAGCAATTGATAAATGATAAAATTAAAGATGTTCAACTGTCAAACTCATGGGGCTCTATTACAGGAGATATTCAAGAACAAATATTAGCTACGCTTAAACCAAAAGTAAATTATAGAACAATACTAAAAGCATTTAGAGCAAGTGTTTTATCTAATACTAGAAGATTAACTAGAATGAAACCAAGCAGAAGATATGGCTTTTTGTATATGGGCTCGAGACGTGATTTTACTACAAAACTTTTATTTGCAGTTGATATAAGTGGCTCGGTTAGTAGCAAAGCACTTAAAAATGCATTTTCAATTCTAAATAGATTTTTTAAATATGGAATAGAAGAAATCTCTACAATATGTTTCGATACAGAAATAAAAGGCGAATTATTAACATTAAAAAAAGCCAAAAAAGATATAAAAATTTATGGACGAGGAGGAACTAATTTTGATGCAGTTATTGACTACATAAATAAAAATAGAGACTATGATGGAGTAATTATTTTTACTGATGGATATGCTCCACCACCAGAAAAACCTAAAAATAGAAAAACTAAAATTTTATGGTTATTTGATAATGAAGATAACTATAAGGCGTGTAAAGATGAATTATCTAAATTTGGCAAAGTGGCTTTTGTGAAAGAATCATAAGGTAATTACGAATTACGAATTGGTTTACACATAGTCTTATAAAAATACTAGCAAAATAGCTTATTTAAGTTTTTTTGTACTGAATGGGCATAAGCATTAACATGGGGCAACGTCCTATGTATAAATGTATTCGTAAGCAAGAATGCCCTGAAAGGACAAAAGCAATACTATAAAAAAAAGAAGAAAATTAGAACTAATAATATTGTTGTAATTTATTAATTTTTATATGCCCAGACATGACCTATAAAATTGCTGACTTTATGGACGCACACTAATTATTCAATAATTTATATTTCATTAATCTTGAATAAGATACATTTAACTCTTTTTCAATTAACAGTAAATTGTCAATTGTTTGATAAAAAAACATAATCTCTGAAAAATATTTTAGTCCTGAAATTTCGCCTTGTTCTAAAGCAATTTGTAACAAACGTTCGCTTTCAATTCCTGATAATATTGATATTGATAAATTATACAGCTTACGATATTTTAAGTATTTTTTATGAGTTTGTTCTATTTCAATATTTTTTAAAGATAAATAATTATCATAATTTGCATTTTTTGTTAAAATATTACTTTTACTATATTTTATAGTATTTTTATTTTTCCACAATGGAATAGACATTCCGATAATAAAACCATGAAAATTTTCAGTTTTTGAAAACTCCGATGTATAACCCAGCTTAAAAGCAGGTAGATTTTGAGCCGTAATTATTTTTTTTTGACTCAAAGCCATTTGTTTATTTATATCACATATTTGTAATTGAGGATTATACAACAAAAATTCATTCTTAATACTATCAATGTATATCGAACTAGGTATTGGTTCATAAACACTATCATTAAAATTTATAGGACTATTGCCATTTAGAACATGTAACTTGTTATTGAATTTCTCAATCTGAACAATTGTTAAATCATACTCTGTTTGCATATTTAACATTTGGATTTTTGCTTTATTGATTTCCAATATATTTGCCGAACCAAGTTTTTGTTTTCTTTCTAACATTGTAAGTATTTTTTTAATATTAGCCAACCTAGTTGCTAATACTCCTTTCCTTTTATTAAGAAATATCAGTTCCAAACAGGTTATTTTGGTTTCAAATAATACTTCCAATATATCCGATTCATATTGCTTATTGGTAAGTTTAATAAACAAGTTTGATTGTTCTCTTTTTGAAAAATAAACACTAGGAAAATCAAAATCTTGAGTAATACTGATTTCTTTAATATTTCCATTTTCGGGACTTCCAAATTTATGAATATATTCTATTTCGGGATTATCAAGATATATTCCAGTTTTGGCTGAAAGCTTTGATGTTTCGGAACTTAAAAAAGACAATTGTATTTGTTTATTATTATTTTTTACAGATTGTAATATTTTATTAATTGAGCTTTGTGAAAAAACATGTAATGTTTGACAAAATATTAAAATTATTGTTATATTTATTTTCATTTGTATATATACTATAAATGGTTTAATGGAGCAATATTTTGATAATTAACTTATTGTTAGCCTGCGATTATTATTGTGGTTTACCCAAGAACATTGCTAAGGAGTTAAAAACTAAAAGTTAAAATGTGCTGAATAACAAGAAAATAAATTTGTTTTGCCATATGGCATATCTATGGAACTTAATTAATTAGTGCCTGAACGGAAATAGATAAGACGTTAAAACACAAATCTTTATAGATGTAATTCATTTTGAATATTTGTAATTCTCTAAGCCTATAGTACATGGGGTGATTTTCAATATACCTGAATACTAACACTTTAATTCAATAGCATTGTAAAACATTCAAATGGATTTATCTCTATATTTACCTGAATTACAAGATATTATCTATTTCCGTCCGGAGACTAATTATGCCCTTTGCAATCAAAATTCCAGTTTTTAAAAAAAAGAAGATAATTATTCGACATTCAATAATGAATATTTTTCTTTGGAAATGCAAATATTTTTTGATTACTCAGTTGGTATTACTTTCATATTTTAGAAATATCTTTACACTTTGAAATATTACAATACTCTGTTAAACGCTGTCGTTAAAATAATATATAGTTTAAGCACAGAGTTTAACATAGAAAAGTATAAAGTTTATATGAAACATGTCCATATTTTCAAATGTTTATAGTTTATCAATTTGGTCTTTTGTTAGCCCTGTAAATTCGATTATTTCGTCAATTGATTTTCCTTTTGATTTCATTTTTTTTGCTACTTTCTCCATTCCTTTCTCCATTCCTTTCTCCATTCCTTTCTCCATTCCTTTCT
>JAOZVK010000303.1 GCA_029938185.1 Bacteroidales bacterium
AAAAACAAAATTTATGGAAACTAAAACAGAAAAAATACTAAAATTTTCGGAAGCAACTTATGAAAAACTTCAAGAAATTATAGATATTAAACAAATAGATAATTCAGCAAAATTTAATGAATGGTTTGAATATAAACACAAAATAACAGAACAAGAAAATTTGTTTTTAAAGAAATTAATTGAAATAAACAAGTTTACATTAACAAAATACAATGAACAAACTCTCATTGCAAAATATATAATTCCTTTATTAAATAAAGTAGATTTTGTTACAGACAAATTCAGAGACTGGTATCAATATAAAATTTCTTATAAAATTAATGAATGGAAACTTACAGGACATCCAGATTATTTTATTGCATCAGGCTCAAGAAGTCCAAAAATACCTTACTTTTTTGTACATGAATTTAAACCAGCTAAATCAATTAGTTTTCCTGATGACCAGCTTGTTGCTGAGTTAATTGCTGCTATAAATCTTAATAAAACAACAGAAATTAAAGGTTGTTATGTTGCCGATAGACACTGGTATTTTGTTATCCTCGAAAAATTAAAAAACCAAAAATATCAATATTATATTAGTAAAAGTTATGATGGACTTGATTTAGAAGATTTAAAAAAAATATATACATATCTGCAAGCCGTAAAATATAACTATTGTAAATAAGATTACCTTAACCTACTTTAATGACACTTACGCATGACATATAATTAACTCGACTCTTTTTCCCTAAAAATATCATATTTAAACAAGCCAATTTTTTGAAATAAATACGAAAAAGATGTATTTAATACACCAAACCCATATTTAATACTTCGTTTAAGGTTTATTGAAGATGCTTCTTTAAAATATTTTGTCGGACAACTTATTTCAGCTATTTCATATCCCTGAAAGCATATTTGAGCAAGCATTTGATTGTCAAAAACAAAATCATTTGAATTTGCTTTATAATTAATATTTTCTAAAACATCACGCGAAAAAGCTCTATAACCTGTATGGTATTCAGATAGTTTTTGCCACATAAGTAAATTTTGACTAAGTGTTAAAAATCTGTTTGCTATATATTTATATACTGGCATTCCTCCTTTCATTGCTCCATCGCCCAATATTCGCGAGCCTAACACAACTTTATACACTCCATTTGCAATTAAATAAACCATTGAATGTATTAATTTTGGAGTATATTGATAGTCTGGGTGCAACATGATGATTATATCAGCATTTAAAGAAAGTGCTTTATTGTAACATGATTTTTGATTTCCACCATATCCCAAATTTTTGTCATGTTTTATTATATGCTTTATATTTAACTCTTTAGCAAGTTCATATGTATTGTCTAAACTATAATCATCTACAAGAACTATATCATCAACAATATCTAATGGAACTTCATTATATGTTTGCTCTAAAGTTTTTTCGGCATTATACGCAGGTAATACTACTACTATTTTTTTATTTTTAATCATTATTTTGTTACTAAATCGTAAAAAACTTAGAAAGTACTTAATTAAATAGGTCGAAGATATTTATTTATAAGATTTACTTTCAATAAAAAGATTTGATTTCTGTTCAATATCTGCTAACTTTTCAACATTTATATGCTTTATGTATAGAATAAATACTGATGCGGGTCCATACTCCTGTCTTTTTTGATAAGCTTTTATTCCAGTTTTACATGCAGTAAGTCTAAGTTTTTTTATAAAACATTGTGCCATATCTGTACAAATAATAGCATGATCTGATAAATCAATTTCTATTTCATCAATATTCACAATACTGTTAGCTTCAATATTGAGTCCAGCTTTTTGTGCCCTCATTATATTTAGATTATCAATGAAAAGTTCGCTATCTGAAATATCAATACCATATTTTTTACAATTTGCAATATAAGTATTTGTGATTTTTCCTTTAGAAAATTCAATATCAATAGCATCTGAGGGTACAAAACTAAATACTGATTTATCTATTTCAAACAGAGATCTTACAATACTTATTATTTCTTTTGATTTACATTTTTCAAAATAACAAGCATATATTTTTACTGTTGATTCATAAAAGGTCAGCATTCCGGGCAGTTCCCATAAATTATATCGAGGATTGTGTAAATTTTCGAAATTTACATAAGATAGCACAGATGGGTTTTTGGTTTTCATAACAGCAATACCTTGACCTGTAGAATCAGATGAGTATATTTTTATTGGTTTTTCTTCGGAGCCCATAAATATAATAGCCGAGTAACTTATTATTTTAGACGACTTTATTAAATCAAATTCAACCCCCTTGCTTGCAAATACTTTATAGCCAGCAGGAATGATTAGATTGTTATCTATAACCCACTTTCCTTTTTTAACTACTATTTTTTTTGATACATCATTAATTTCGAGAAAATCAAAATCATAAATATTAGAACTTTTACGCATTATATCTTTTCGTAGAAAATTCTCATTAAAAACAGCCCACTTGTATATTTGAGTCGATTTAAGTATATTTGTTCCAGGTAGTTTATAAATTAATTTTAGATTCTTTACAGTAGCTTCTGTCCACTCGAAATCTTTTGGTATTAAAAAGGATATATTTTTATAATCGACTGGTCTGTTATCTTCTTTTGAGCTTAGTTTAAATTTATTTGCTGGTTTTAGTAAAACTTTGTCTTTATAGTTTAAACCAATAATTTCTAAAGGAGCTGATTGAATATTTCCTATCAATAGGGTTAGTAAACTATCAGGCTGTTTATTAACAAAGGCTTGAACAGCAGTTACAGGATTCAATACTTTTTTTATATATTTTTGATTTTCGTGTAATAAATCACTTCCTAAAAATTCGTACCAAGGATAGCTTTTATAAAGTATTTTCAGTTGATTATTTTTATCCTCTTCAATTTTTTCGAGAAAAAACTTTAAATAGCTTTTCTTCGAAACTTCATTCAATGCTTTATAATATTCGTTTACAAAACTTTCGTCACTGAAAAATTGATTAATCCATAAAGGTGCAGTTTCAAGTGATTCACATAATAATTTATTTTCAGATGATTTTTTAATTACTGAATTATTATAACCAATTGGTTCTAATTTAGATGTAATTGGATTATAATAAAATCTCAAACTATGATAGCTCAGTTCTCTGTGTTGCCCCATTAAATCTATAAGTGCAAACAATTTAGCCATTTTTTTAATATTAAATACTTCTGAAGCCTTTAAGCTATCGTTTTTGAAATAAAACAATAAATTTTTAGCTATATCAAATTGCATTTGATATGATTCTTTTTTTAGTTTATTACTAATAGGTTTTATTTGCGATGAAAGATAAGTATCATCATATCTAAACTCACGTTTATCAATACTAAACAGATAATCGTCAAATCTTACTATCAAGCCTTCTTTTCTTTTATTTCTATCTAATAATTTTCTTTCAAAATCTTCTTTCAAAGTATATATTCCATAGTCTTTTCCATTTAAAATAACATGAATAAAAATATATTTTAGATTTATAAACTTATTGTATTTAAGTAATTTATGAAAAAACCATTCATTAAGATAATTATCAGCTTTTGGTCTTTGTAAAGTAAATTTTGATATTCCAAAAAGAGTTTTTTCTTCCAATAAACTTATATTAAATGACCATTGATCTTTTTCTTCCCAGTCTTCTATATCATTTCCCGACAAACTAATATTTACATTTAATGATTTATCTAAATATCTGATAGTTGCAGGAACTTCATCCATAAACTCCTGAAAAATATAGCCCGAATGTAAAGCAAGCTCTCTATTTTGTGTTAAACTTTGATAATGTTTATGTTTAATATCAATTGTAATATTGTGAGTTTCAGCCCCAACACTTGAAACATAATTAGGAATAAAACTAAAAGTATTTCTCGCAACTCCTTTAATCCACTCTTCTGGTAATACATACTGACCAGTTCTATTTATATGTATACCTAAATATATACCTAAGTATAAACTAATAATTGTAAGTATAGAAATAACTAGTGTTATAAAAGCTACTTTAGAGCGAATTATAAGCTGTATTTTGTAATATAATGTATTTTTATTTGATTTTTTTAGTTTCAATTTTTATAATTTATTGATAATAATTAGCTTTGTAAAAAAACATAAATATTGAGTTAAGGTCTTCGACCTATTTAATGTTGCTTACGCATTCTTACAAACTACTATTATATAGTTGATTGTACGAAAATAAATATCGAAAAACTTTTGTAAGATTACTTATAGTTTTGCTTTCAATCTAATTGCAAATTTTTTTTTGTGTGCAAAAATAAAAAGGCTTTAAGAGCCAAAAACTCAATAAGCCATAAAGTTATTATATTTATTTTAAAATTAAGTAATAAAATATCAAAAAAATCAAATATGAAAGATAAAACGGATTTGTTCGAGAAATTTTTAGCAACATCAAATACACAAATATCAATAACCGATTTTTTGTTTAATTCGGTACTAATAGTTATTTTGTCGTTTCTACTCGAAAGAACATATGCAAAATGTGGTAAAAGTTTATCAAACAGAAAAGTATTTGCAGGAAATTTTATGTTGCTTGCTTTTACAACAATGCTAATAATTAACATTGTTAAATCATCTTTAGCATTATCGCTAGGACTTGTAGGAGCATTATCAATTGTTAGATTTCGTTCGGCAATAAAAGAACCCGAAGAACTTGCTTATTTATTTCTTACTATTTCATTAGGTCTTGGATTAGGTGCAAATCAACGTATTATAACAATTGTTGCCTTTATTATAATAATGATAATTCTATGGGTAAGATATTTCTTTTCGCAAACAAGCAAAAATCAAAACCTTTTTTTTACTGTTAGCTCTAACTCTCCCTCGTCAATTCAACTTAATGAAATAGTAGAAATTGTAAAAAATAATTTTGATGAAGTCGAACTACGTCGTTTTGACGAAAACCCCAATATTATTGAAGCTGCTTTTATGATTGATGCTGATTCGAGCGATAAACTTGAAAAATGTAAAAATCAATTACAAGAAATTAGTAATTCTGTAAGTGTTACATTTATTGATAGTAAAAGTTACTAATATAAAATATAAAATTATATATTATGCTATGTTTATTATTATTGATTTAGTATCTTTTGTGTCAATGTCACAAACTAAAGATGTTAAGTTTATAAACCGTAGTGATATATATATAAAAAACAAGAACCTTTTGTTTGTTAATAGCAGGTATGTTGTATGTAATTTAGATACAATATGTATAGGAAAAGATACTACATATACCAAGATTGTATTTTGTACAGAGATAGATAAAAAAACGAGAACTAAAATTTTTTATGATTCAATAAAGCATAAAGCATGTAAAAAGCGATATACAAAAAGTCTTTATAAGCTATTATTTAAAAAACAAAAAAAGAAAAAAGACACTTCAATAATTGAAAAAAAAGAAAATCAATACCTAAAATATAAAAGCAAAATAATAAGAAAAATACATGTAAAAAGAATAGATGTATTTGGCGAAAGTTTTGATACTTCTATAATTAAAAATACAAATTTATTAGGAAAACTTGGCAATAGGCTTCATATCAATACTAAAGAGCGAATTATTAGAAATAGTTTTTTAATAAAACAAGGTGAACCACTTAATCCATATATTTTAGCAGACAATGAAAGACTTTTTAGAAATTTGGATAATATTAATGATATTAGAATTAATATTAATCAAATAGGTAATACAGATTCAGTTGATGTTACATTTTTAATACAGGATTTATGGTCTATTGGTTTAGATGCTAGAATTAAAAATTATGATAATTATGATATAAAAATATATGATGCTAACTTTTTGGGATTAGGACGTAAAATTGAAAATAACATTTATTATAACTCAAAAGAAAGTTTGCCATATGGATATAGTGCAAATATTGGAGTTTCAAATATACAAAAATCATTTGTTTCTGCCAAATTGAACTATTTAAACGCTTTTAGTGAAGAGTATTTTCGTTTAAATTTTTATAGACCTTTTATATCCTCTAAAATAAAATATGCAGGTGGTTTCAAATTCGAAAAATATATTAATCATATTGATGCTACAACAACTGATACTGGAATAGTGGAAATTCCTGTGTCATATTATAATCATGATTTATGGATAGGTCGCTCTTTTACAATCAATAAAAGAGGATTAATGAATAATAATAAAAGAAAACTCTATCTATCTACACGATATATCTACAAAAAATATAAAAAAAAATTTGATGTTCAAGAAGATGATAATTTAAAATTTTTTGACCAACATTTATTTCTCACTAGTGTAAGTTACTCAAAGCAATCATACTATAAAACCAAAATGGTATATGGTTTCAATAGAACTGAAGACATACCATATGGACATTTAGTTTCATTAACTTTTGGTAGAAATTATAACGAATTTTATAAACAGTATTATTGTGGACTAACTTTATCAAAGGCTGCTTATGTAAGTAAGTTTGGTTATATTAATTCATATTTTTCTTTTGGAACATACATTCGTGACAAAAAAATGCAACTAGGTATTGTGAAATTTCATTTAAATTATTTTAGCAATTTACACAAGTTTAGAAACTATTATGTACGACAATTTATTAATCTAAAATATATAAAAGGAATTAATAGCTTGAATAACGACAGCCTTAAAATAAACTCAAGCGATGGAATTAGAGGATTAAATACTAACATATATGGACAAACAGCTATGGCTTTTAATATTGAAACTGTTTTAGTTACACCTTGGTATTACTGGGGATTTAATTTTGCTATTTTTATTTTTTATGATATTGCTACAATTGGTGATAAAACAAATTTATTTGAAAACAAATTGTATTCAGGAATAGGCTTAGGTATAAGAATTACAAATGAAAATATGGTCATTAATACACTTCAATTACGTATAGCATATTACCCCAAAAGTCCTGCTGACATAAAGCCTTTTTTATTAAATATCTCAACAGGAAAATCATTAAAACTCAATAACTTTGAGGGACAAATACCATCATTAATTGATAAAGAATAGCTCGAAGCTGGTCTTATAAAAATACGAGCAAAAGTAGCTTATTTAAGTTTTTTATTAG
>JAOZVK010000304.1 GCA_029938185.1 Bacteroidales bacterium
GCGTCAAACTTTGTGTAACTTTGCGGTTAAAAAGCGGCTAACTTAAAACTGCTAGCCCGCATTAGTACAAAAATAATTCAATCAGTAAGTTTATGAATATATAAATGTTGAAAAACTTTTGTAACAATACTTATTCTACTGATTATTAATATGAAATCATGTAATATTTGTATGTTAATTCATACATAACTGCATACATCAAAATACAATTATTTGGTATAAATTATTAAAAACTTAAATTTATGGAAAATACAAAACATGAATTATTTTTAAAATTATCATACGAAACAAACGAAGATAGTTATAAAGGACATGGCGATGCAGAGGAGGCTATGATTTACTCTATTGAGACCGAAATTGAAATTGGACTTGTTGATGACGGAGTAATTGAAAATTTTAAAGTTAATAAATTTGACAAATCAAAGATATTGACTGATTTTCAAAATTGGAAAGTAGATAATGATATAAAAAATCTCAAGCCAGACGAAATAGTGAAAATGTTTTTAGAAAATGTAAACTAATAACATTATTAAGGAAATTACGAATTATAAATTACGAATTACTAATTGGGTTACACCTAAATATAAGTATCTTACAAAAAACAAATCGGAAAGTTATTTTTTAACGATTCCATATTTATTGATATATTTAATTCTCAACAAAAAATATTAGTATTTACAATTTAGAATATATATTTTTGTTTTTGAACAAAAAAATGAGAACAAAATAAACAATGGAGAAGCAAGAAACAGCTTATCAATTAGAAGGTAAAACTTTGTATGAGCATCAAAAGAAAATACGTTTAAACAAAAATTATTTTTTTGCTCCATCAATAGTTGCATACAATTTGTACACACCATGGAACTATGGTAGTATTTTAAGAATAGCCGATGCAGCTGGAAGCAAAGAGCTGCTTTTTGTTGTTGAACAGAAAATTCAAAATTTTAATAAAATAAAAAAAACTGCAAGAAATTGCGATTCATTTGTAAACTGGAAAACCGAAACAGTTGAACAATTTCATAATAAAAGTATTGATAGTTTTACTAATCTTATTGCAATAGAAATAACAAGCAATTCGGATAGTTTATATAATATAAATTTACCAAAATACTGTACTTTTGTGATAGGTAACGAGCGTAGTGGAATACCTTCTGAGGTTTTGAAAAAATGCAATAAAACAATTCATATACCCATGCATGGAGTTAATGGTTCGATGAATGTAAGTCATGCATTAGCAGTAGTTTTGTTTGAATGGCGAAGACAGTATTCCGATATACTTTAAATGGTACAATTATTCGATGATACAATGGTACAATATTTTGATTAATAATTGATAACAGTTTATTAATGTTAAAACTATAACCGTTTATAGTATACTTTAAAAGGTATTTAGATTATTAACAGCGTAAGCGGTATTAAGTAGGTCGAGGACATTAAAATGGTGAAAATTAATTTTGATATGCTTAATCAATTTTGTAGCATTGTTCCACGCAAAAAATGAATGAGAACGAAATTTCACAAGCTATAACCTTTTGTGTTTTTTGCGTGAATAGTTTTGCGGTTTTTGCGTGGAATCTTATTTTCAGAATATTAAAATTAATTTTGTAGCATTGTTCCACGCAAAAAACGCAAAATTAAGAATACGCTAAAAAACGCAAAAAATGAATGAGAACGAAATTTTATATAAAGTATTGGTTCCAGTTTACTTGAATCAGCTTATGAAAATGCACTTGCTTATGATTTGAAAGTGTTAGGTTTCAACTTAAAGGCAACAAGTAGCAATGCCTTTTATATTAAAGAGATAAGACAGAAAGTTGGATATAGATTAGATTTATTAATAAATAATAAAAATATACACAACTGCAAAATCAGCAACAGAAAAGCGAGACCTAATTTTTTTCAAAACGATATTTTGGTCTTGTTGATAACGATAATTTTCAAAATCTATAAACGAAAAAAAATGAAATTCACATCTTTAAAAATAAAATTAGCAATTACAATAAGTATAGCTGTCGGTATAATATTTAGTTTAACAATATTTTATTCCGTAATTTCAAATAGAAAGATTGCAATTGAAAATTCAGAACGAGAAATGACTTTACTTGCCAAAGAATATGCATTAAAAATTGAGGCAGAAATTGAAATTGGAATGGACGCTTCTAATACAATGGGAAGTGTGGCAAAATCACATAAAACAAGTTCCAATATTGATTTTAATAGAGCGGGAATGAATGATTTTTTAAAACAAGTTCTAAATGACAATCCTAGTTTTTTGGGAACTTATACATTTTGGGAAACAAATTCTTTTGATGGCAAAGATAATGAGTATATTGGCAAAATAGGACATGATGAAACAGGACGATTTATTCCATACATATCAAAAGGAAAGAATAATGAAATTATTGTGGAAGCTATTGTTGGTTATTCTGAAAACCCCGATTGGTATTCAATTCCCAAAAACACAAAAAAAGAAGCTATAATAGAACCTTACATTTATACCATTCAAGGAAAAGTGGTGATAATGACTTCTCTTATAACACCAATAGTGGTTGATAATGTATTTGTTGGGCTTATAGGAGTTGATTTTGATATAAACTTTATACAACATTTAGCCATTGATGCAAAAAATAAAATTTACAATGGAAATGCAGAAATATCAATAATAGCCAATAATGGAACTTATGCAGCAAATACCAAAAATACTGAATATATTGGCAAAAATATTAGCGAATTTAATGACAACGAGATAATTAGTAAAATAAAAAAAGGTAAAATTTTTAAAACACAGAATAGCGAAATATTAGAAATTAATGTTCCAATAAATATCGGAAAAACAACAACTGCATGGTCAGTAAATGTTTCTGTTCCAAAAGAAATAATTTTTGCAGACACAAACAAGCAAACATTAATTTTGATAATTATAGGAATTATATCTATTATTTTAATCATTTTTATATCATTGTATATTGCAAAAACTTTCACAAGACCAATAGGAAAAGTAGTAAAAGCCCTGCAGAAAATGTCTCAAAAACAGATAAATTTCCGAATGGATACAAAACGAAACGATGAAATAGGAACACTTTATAATTCAATAAATACGATGAATAAAGTGTTTACTGAAATGATTACAGGAATTGATGAAACAGCAAGTTCTGTATTAACAGCGAGTAATCAATTAAGTTCCATTTCGCAGGAAATTTCGCAACGAGCAAATAAACAAGCAGCTACAACAGAGGAAGTTGCTACTTCTATGGAACAAATGCTTGCAATGATAAACTCAAACACTCAAAATGCTGAAATGACAGAAAAAGCATCTACAAAATCAGCAAATGACATGAAACAAGGAAATGATATTTTTTTTAGAACAATAAAATCGGTAACAAAAATTAGCGAAAAAATAACAATAATTACAGAAATTGCTAATAAAACAGATATTTTGTCAATAAATGCGGCAATTGAAGCAGCAAGAGCAGGCGAAGCTGGGAAAGGATTTTCAGTTGTGGCAAACGAAATACGAAAACTTGCCGATAAAACTCAACAAGCCTCTTCTAATATAGAAAAATTATCGAATGAAGGACGAGGTTACTCACAAATAACAAGTAAATTATTCGAAAAATTAATTCCTGAAATAATAAAAAGTGCCAAACTCGTAAATAACATTGTTTCAGCAGGAAAAGAACAGCAAAGCGCAGTTGAGAATATTAATATTTCAGTTCAACAACTCACAGAAATTACAAACGAAAATTCAGCCTCAGCCGAAGAAATGTCGTCATCAGCCGAAGAGTTATCAGCCCAAGCCGAACAGTTAAAAAGCATGATAGCTTCTTCTGTAAATGATATTACTGGAGTAAAACAAAATAGTAAGGATATTGACAACAACAAACAAAAAAAACAAATTTCAGAGCCTAACAATAAAGGATTTAATATGGTTTTATCAAATAATGATAAAGCTGATGATAAATTTGAAACTTTTTAACAAAAAGTTAAGTTTAACAATAAAAGATAAATTATGATATTACACACAAGTAGTTACGTAGAAATAATCTACGAAAAAGACAATTCTTTTATTATTGATAAGTTTTTATCTGCAACAGAAAAAATGAAAACAGAAGACTTTAAAAAAGAAATGCTTATTTTTGCAGAAAAATGTGAAGAATATAAACCAGAAAAAGAATTAGTGCATCTTCTTGACATGAAATATGCAATTGTTCCAGATGTTCAAGATTGGATGAACAATAGTATTTTTCCGAGATATAAAAATATTATAAAACGTATGGCTTTTTTAATGCCCGAAGACTTATTAGCACAAATGTCAGTAGAACAAACAATGGAAGAAGAAACAGGAGAAGGATTTACGCAGGCATATTTTGATAGTGAACAAAAAGCTCGTAAATGGTTAATGGAAAAATAAAATAATGCAATACTCATTTTTAATTAATTTGCTTGACGTTTTGATGATTTTTATTTAAGCAAGTAAGACAGACAAGTAAAATAATCAATTTTTTTCTGCACTTTATTTGAAAAATTTGATTATCTTGTTTGCCAGTCTGTTTTGTGTAGATACAGAAAGAAAATTATTAGAATAAGTAAACGGATTGATGAAAAAGTAAGTTTTCTCGCCCTGAAAGATAAGCATTAACATGGGGCAACGCCCTATGTATAAATGTATTCGTAAGCAAAAACGCCATGAAAAGGCAAAAGCAACACAATAAAAAAAAGAATAAAATTAGAACTAATAATATTGTTGTAATTTATTAATTTTTACAAGCCCAGGCTGGTGGCGGTAATTAAAAACAACAATATAAGTAGTCTTACAAAAATTTTTCGGCATTTGTTTTTGTACAATTAGCTATATGATAGCAATTTATAAAAATGCGTAAGCCACATTAAATAGATAGAAGACCTTATATACAAAAATAATAAAAATTATGTCTCCAATAAAGAAAATTGAACTTAAAAACTTTCGTGTTTTTAAAAATCAAGTAAGCATTGATTTTCACCCTATAACTATATTAACTGGAGCTAATAATTCAGGAAAAAGTAGCATTTTAAAATCAATGATTTTATTGGCAGATAATGCAAATAGAAATCAATTTCAAGAACTTGATTTTTCAGGAGAAAAACATAACTTAGACTCTTTTAAATATTCAAAAACAAAAAACTCAGATAGTGATTATATATCATTGAATTTTCAACTTGCACATTTTAATGGCAATTTATCAGAATTTTCAATAAAAGAAATGCAAGGAGATAGATATTTCAACAGTCTTGAATTATCTGACAAAGAAAGAATTAATGTAAAATTAAAATATAAACAACAAAATGAAATAGGTAAGTTAGTTGAATTTTCACTTTCAATAGAAAACATACAAATTTTTAGTGTCAAATATGACTTGCAGCAAGGACATTCTGTTTATCTTAATATAAAATGGCTTTTAAAAACAGAATACCATGAATTTGAAAATAATGAATTGCTATTTGTTAATGATCAAAAAGTTAGTGACGTTCTTAAAGGTTTGGAAAAAAACAAAATTGATGAGACAATACAATTGCTTGATACCGAAATTTCTGATTTTTTGTCATATTCACAATTCAACGAAAAAAATTGGTATAAATTTAATAAAGGTGAAGGAATATTTATTGATAAAAGCTTGCATGGAGTGAATAAAAACAGTTCATTTAATATAAGTGATTTTAATGACTGGTGGAATGAAAATTATGATAATTTATTAGACAAATTAAAAACAGAAAAAAGTTTTGGAACAACAAGCTTTTTAGAGAAACTGAATTTTAAGGAAGCTGATTATAAAGATATTATTCGTTGTTTCCTTGCTGCAAATAAATTTAATAAATTTAGCAGAGATAAAACACAAGTATCTGAATTATTAAAAGGGAAAGTTGATAATGAAATTATTACAAAATTCGAGAATACCAATATCGCTTCAATTTCGAGACATGTAACCGAGTATAATTATTTTATCTATTTTGAAAACTTTATAAGATATATATACAAAGATATTGCAAATGCCATTGATATACTTTTTATTGAAAGTTTTAGAGCAAATACAAAACGAATATACAGTAATCAATCGCAAGGAACAGATTTTAATCAATTATTACTTGATATTCATAAAACGAAATTTGATGATGAAATTGAAGATTTTATAAATAAATGGCTAATTGAATTTGGAATTGGTAAAGCCATAGAATTAAAACGAATAAAGGGAGTTGCAACAGAAGTTAAAATTTTACGAAATGGAAGTTACATAGACTTAGCTGATTTAGGTTTTGGAACAACTCAACTCGTGCCAATTATTTTAAATATTGCTCTTAAAATTCAGCAGAGTGATTTTTATATAAATGCAGAAAAAAATATTAAAAAATTCATAAGGAAAAATATATATTCACAGCTGTCAAACGGAAAAATTAGAATACATAATTTTGGTAATGATTACGATAGTGTATTATCTGATGACCCCAAATTTCAAAATAAAACTTTTCTTAAAAATGAGCTATATAACTATCATACAATATTGATAGAAGAACCTGAAACCAATTTACATCCAAATTTCCAATCAAAATTAGCGGATTTGTTTGTAGATGCTTCACAAAAATTTAATATCCAATTTATTATTGAAACGCATAGTGAATACCTGATACGTAAATTTCAATTTTTGACGGCACGTAAAATAATAAAATCGGCAGATACAAAAATTTATTACTTTTATGAACCTGACAAAATACCCGATAATGAACAACAAATAAAAAATATTGATATACTTGAAACTGGTGAACTGTCTGATAATTTCGGTGACGGTTTTTTAGATGAAGCCGACAAGCTTGCAATAGACTTATTCAATATGACAAAACCTAAACAAAGCCAAAATTAATCATGCGTAAATTTGAAATATATTGTAATTTCGATTTTCTATTAGAGCTTTACAAGTTTATTAATGAGCCTATAAAAGATTTATTAACCGATAAAGTAAATGATAACTATTATGGCTACCGTCAGACAGTCTTGTTTATCAGGTATTTCGTAACAGGATAAAAATCAATCCTGTTAATC
>JAOZVK010000305.1 GCA_029938185.1 Bacteroidales bacterium
TTTGAAATACCGTTTATTATATATCTTGCGTAAGCAACATTAAATAGGTCGAAGGCCTTAAATGTCGAAAAACTTTTGTAACAGTACTCAATTATTTGAGATTTGCCTTATCTATGTAATTTTGAAAATGAACATAACATATTTTACACCAATTATCATCTGTTCCTACATAATGTAGATAGCCAAATTTACAATAAGTTTTATATTCTTTTTTTTAAATATGAAAAACACTCTTCAAGTGTACGTCCAATAAGAGTTTGGTCTTTTATCATTTCTATTTTTGGCCATGTAGCTCTTTCGCCAGATAATATAAAAGAGTTTATATCTTTAGGAGAAGGATTTTTAAGAACTTTTGTAAAGAGAAAAGGGTCAAAATCGGGGCATATATTTATATCTCCAATATGTCGTTGATCCAAAATTTTGTATATTTTTGTTAAACGTGAATTTATAGGAGAATATGCAAGATGTCGTCTTACAACATCAAGAATTTGAACACTAAAGCCTAAAGTTAAAGAAGCCATTAGGTCGGTTGAAAAAGGAAGTACTCCTTTGTATTTTCTTAACCACATAAAAGGTAAAATATGAGGATTAGTTTGACTAACAATAAAATGGTTTACATTATGAAGTCTACTTAAACGTTTTTGTGGAATATCTACTTGTACTGTTCCATCAATCCACTTCTCGTCAGGAATGTATGGTATAATATTACCATTTTTGTTTTTAGCTTTTAATACTACAGGAGGAAACATGCCAGGAAAAGCACATGATGCTAACATGGCATACGAAATTAAAACATTTGGAGCAGTTAGATAATTCAAAACTCTAGGTTTTTGACTTACACGGACTGCTGAAACAGAAATATTTAAAACTCTTCCCGAACGCTCATGTGCTTCTTTAAATGTCAAATTTCCAACAGCATGTTGAATATTATCCATAAGCTTTGTGGAATCAAACAAAGATTTTTGATTTATAATATCGTTAAACGATAAATAAAGTAAAGGAGTTTTAATAAATTCTGTGGGATTTGAAAAAACATTATTAAGTTCATCGTCCGAATGAGCGCATATTGCTCCTCCTATTAAAGCACCAAGACTAGAACCTGATATTACTTTTGGTAATAATCCGTTTTCCCACAAAGCCTTAACAACTCCTAAATGAAAAATACCTAGAGTAGCTCCTCCACTAAGAAACAATGCAGTACGACCAAAATTCTGAATATATACCTTAATTTGATTAAGTTTCATTTTTTCGGACATTCCCATAATTGGACTTTTTGTAAGAAATACCATTGATTTTGCTACTTCTTCCAAATATTCTCCTACTATATATTTAGTTCCTGAATACGACGTTTCATACAATTGAGATTCTGCTAAATCAAACAGATTTCTATGTAAACTGGTGTATAGCAACTCGGTTAGTTCTGTAAATTTGCTGTTATTTCGTAATTCTCTGATTTTCAAGGTGTGTATAAGAAGAAGCTTATAATTGTAATAAGGTGATTTTATTTCTTTTTTCCATTTTTGAATTTTATCACTACTATCAAGTTTTTTAGCTGCTTGTAACCATTGTTCATAGGTTCTTGCTTTCAAAAGACTTTTTGGCGTATTTTTTTGTTTGATATTAAACAATTTCATATGTATGTAATTCAATAGATTGTAAGCAAATTAAATAGATCGAAGACCTTAAAATGTTAGAGTAAAGCATGTTTCAATATCAGGAACAGAGTTTACATTAATAGTACCACCATGTAATCTAAGTATTTGTTTTGAAAGACTTAGTCCAATACCCGAACCACTTGATTTTGTGGTAAAAAAAGGAATAAATATTTTATCACCAACTTCTTTTATAATTCCTTGTCCATTATCAATTACTTGTATAACATTTTTTCCATTGTAATTAACATAGGCTTTCATTTGAATTTTTGGATTTTCGATATTATCAAGCGCATGTATTGAATTTTTAACCATATTTATTAACACTTGTTCAATAAGTTGTTCGTCTGCTGTTATTTCAGTATCTTGAGGTTCAACAGATATAACGAGCTTTACACTATTTTTATTTAACTCAACTTCCAACAAATTATTTATATTTGTAAATTGATTAATTACTTTATATATTTTAAAATTTGGTGTTGGTATTTTCGTTAAATTTCTGTATTTATCAACAAAGTGTATTAAACCTGTACTTCTTTTATGTATAGTAACTAGGGCATCATTAATATCTCCAATAGTTTCTTGGTCGTACTCTTCAGGAAGTTTTTCATTTAAAGTATTTGTAACATCTTTCACCATCAAATTAACAGTTGAACTTAGCGAAGCTATTGGAGCAATAGAATTCATTATTTCATGAGTCAAAACTCTTATAAGTTTTTGCCATGCAGCCATTTCTTGTTCTTCTAATTCCGATTGTATATTTTTTATCGAAACCAATCTAATTTCTCTCTCATTTATTACAAATTCGCTTGCCTGAACAGATAATTGTAGTAAATCATCACTTTTTTTTACTTTGATAAGCTCATTTTCGCCAGGTTTTATATTCATTAAAGTATCTTTCAAATTTATATCCCAGCTTGAAAGCATTTTTATATTTTTAAGCTTATTAATTGAAAACAATTTTTTAGCGGCTGCATTAATCATTTCAATAGAACCGTCATTATTATACGCAATAATGCATATATCAATGTGTTGCAATATATTTTGAATATAAAAAAAATGTTCTTCTTTTTCTGAACGAATTTTTTGAAAATCATTAATAACATTGTTAAATGCTCTTTTTAGCTCATCAAAAGATGAACCTAAACCCTCGACTTGAAAGGTTCGTGAAAAATCAGCAAATCTAATAGATTCTAAAAAGCTAGTTACATCTCTATTTGTTTTTTCGACATAATAGATAAGAGCAGCAACTTGTACAATAACAAGTATAGATATTAAAATAGGAGTAATGTAGTATTGTTCTTTAAATAAAATAAAAAACAATAAAAATAAAGTAGCTATTAGGACTATTACTCTTACAACGATATTTATTCGGAAATTTTTATAAGTCATATTTTTCAAGTCTTCTGTATAATGAAGTTCTGGTTAAACCAAGTTCTTTTGATGCATTACTTATATTACCTTTATATTTTTTCAGAACTTTTAGGATAATTGCTTTTTCAACCTCTTCAAGATTATAGCTTTCCAATTCAATATCATCAACTTTTGATGTTGCTGATGATAAATGAAAATCCGAAGGGCTTAAAACATTTGTATCACTCATAATTATTGCACGTTCTAAGGAATGTTGTAATTCTCTTACATTTCCTGGCCAATGATATGTTTGCAATTTTTTAAAAGTAGTTGAGTTTATTTCTTTTATATTTTTTTTATATTTTTTTGCATATATTTTTAGAAAATGGTTTGCTAAAAGAGGTATATCTTCAACTCTATCTCTCAGAGGAGGTATACTTATTTCAACTGTATTAATCCTGTAAAGTAAATCTTCTCTAAATTTGCCTTCCGAAATCATTTGTTGAATTGGCATATTGGTTGCACAAACCAGCCTAATATCAATAGGTTTAGGTCTATTTGAGCCTATTCTGATTATTTGTCTTCTTTCGATAACAGTCAGTAATTTAGATTGGAATGGTAATGATAGATTTCCAATTTCGTCTAAAAATAAAGTTCCTCCAGAGGCAATTTCAAATCTTCCAGGTCTATCATTTTTGGCATCAGTAAATGAGCCTTTCATATGACCAAAAAGTTCGCTTTCAAAAAGAGTTTCAGTTATAGCTCCCAAATCGACACTAATAAAAACATCATCTTTTCTATGCGAATGTTGATGTAATGACCTTGCAACAAGCTCCTTTCCTGTACCATTTTCGCCTAATATCAATACGTTTGCATCAGTTTTAGCTACCTTTCGTATTGCTGCAAAAACATCGTTCATAACTTGTGATACTCCTAAAAAATCGCCAAATGATTTGTCAATCATTTGTTTTAAACCAGTCTGCTTTTCTTTTAGGCTATCTACTTCAAGCTTAGAGTGCCTAAGCTTTATAGCTGAAGAAATTGTTGCAATTAATTTTTCATTTTGCCAAGGTTTTATTACAAAATCTGTTGCTCCTTCTTTTATTGCAGTCACAGCATTTTCAACATCACCATATGCTGTAATAAAAATTACGATAGACGAAGGGTCTATTTCAATAATTTTTTTTAACCAGAAAAAACCCTCTTTACCACTTATTGCATCTTTTGTAAAATTCATATCCAAAAGAATTACATCATAGTTTTCTTTTTGGAGAATTTCAGGGATTTTTTCAGGATTGTCGTTTGTATGAATTACTGAAAAATGATGTTTCAATAACAACCTTAATGCAAACAATATATCTCTATTATCATCTATAGCTAATATTTTTCCACTTTTTTTGGCCATATTTTTGTTAATTAAGGTCTTCGACCTGTTTAATATTAATTATACTTTAAATTGTACAATTATTCAATGATACAATGGTGTAATGCTTTGATTAATAATTGATAACAGTTTGGTGATGTTCGAACTATAATCGTTTAGATATATACCTAAGGAATCGTTAAAAAATAACTTTCCGATTTGTTTTTTGTAAGATACTTATATATAGGTATAAACCAATTCGTAATTTATAATCCGTCATTTCCTTACATATTAAAAATACATGTAAATATAGAATATTATAAATGATAATAAAAATTGAAAAATTTAATAATTCTTAAATATACTCAATTCGTTTTTTTCTTTTCAGGTAATTTGTAATACAAATTATATGCAATAAAGTTTTTTTATTTCAATTAATTTATACTTTACAAAAGTATGTCTTTGTTTGGTCTGATAACATGATGATTACAGATATATCTTTTTATATTTTAAAAAAAAAAAATTGATTCAATGTACGAATTCGTACATTGAATTGTTTATTTCGTACATTTTTTATTTATTTTATTTAAATAAATTGCTTTTTTTAAATAATAATTAATAAATTTGCATTTATATTTATATGGGGTTGACATGGATTTGACAGCAAATAGATTGTTTTGTAAGCATGCCGAGTAATGTAACAGCACTCGTAAAAAACAGTTACAAACTTTATAATTGGCGAAAATAATAATTATGCTCTTGCTGCATAGTCATCACTCAGTGAGACTTGCTTAATCCTTTCACTAGGTGTTAGGACTGGACATCTCGCAAATGGTTTTCTCATTACCGATTTGAATTCGAGGTGCAATATAAAATTGAGATAGTTTAATCAAAGTCTTGGTGATTAGGCAAAATAAAAAGAATAAGGATATGCATTGGGTGCTTTTTCCCGAACATTTCTCGAAAATCAATAAAAAGATAAACATGTAGAAAGCAAATGGGTCATTTGTTTGGACCGGGGTTCGATTCCCCGCAGCTCCACAAGCATAATGCAAATACTTGATTTATTGAATATTATAAATCAAGTTTTTTTTTGTGCCACTTTTGCGTCATTTTTTGGAGATACAGGATTAATAGTATTAATCCTACAGTATATAAATAGCTTGAAGACCTTATAAGTAGACTTACAAAAGTTTTTCGGCATTTATATTTGTATAATTTGTTAAATAATAACAATATACTAAAATGCTTAAGCCACATTAAATAGGTCGAAGACCTTAAAAATAAAAATTATGAATGAAGAAGTTCAAATGTATCTTGAAGATGCTGAAGAAAGCATGACTAAAACGATAAACCACTTAAAAAGTGAATTGTCTAAACTTAGAGCAGGTAAAGCTAATCCACATATGCTTAATAGTATATATGTTGATTATTACGGAAATAAAACTCCTCTGAATCAAGTTGCAAATGTTGGTACTCCTGATGCAAGAACAATTATGATTCAGCCTTGGGAAAAATCAATGATAAGTGTTATAGAAAAAGAGATAATGAAGGCAAATTTAGGACTCAATCCTGAAAATAATGGTGAACTTATCAGAATAAAAGTTCCAGTATTAACAGAAGAAAGAAGACTAAAACTTGTGAAACAAGTGAAAACAGAAGGTGAAAATGCTAAAGTAGTAATACGTAAATCAAGAAGAGAAACTATTGAAGGTCTGAAAGATTTGAAAAAAGATGGTTTATCTGAAGATTTGGAAAAAAAAGCTGAAGATGATGTACAAAAATTAACTAACAACTTTACAAATAAAGTAAACACTATAATTGAAAGTAAGGAGAATGATATAATGACTATTTAATGTTATTTGTGCTTGTGTTTAATATATGAGGCACTCCTAAAATCCCAATTCCTACTGCTACTTTGAAATTTTAAAAAAAGTGGTATGTTTCAAATCCAAAGAATTTTAGCTAACAGTTTAAAAAAACGTATTTATCATATTAATCTGATAGACTATCCAAACTCATTAAAACACAGTAAATAATAAAATCATCAGGCACTTTTTGCCATGAGGTCTTCATGTATTTTGAATTCCTATATCTTTTTATCTTCTTTAATTAAGGAATAGGTATTAAATAAATGTCAGTTTTGATAGATTAGTTTGTTATTTTACAACTTACAAAAAGTCGCAAATAGTGAACATTTAAGACTTTTTTTAAGGCAGTAAAATGACAAAATAATGATGCAAAATAGGGCAGTTATTTGATACCTGTTCCTAAAAAAGATTTGGTATTGACAAAGCCCATTCGTTTATCAATTCGCTCAAAAGGCTTATAATTCATATGCGCTACTCTTTATAATATTGGGATATCCGTCAGAAGTTGGATAAGTGTATCAATCAGAATGTCACAAAGTATGAAATTCTCTTTGTATAATAGATTGATTTATGCAATGTTGCTACATTTAAGCACCCATACAAAAGTTTTTACCTATTTAGTATAGAGCTGGTCTTATAAAAATACAAGCAAAACAGCTTATTTAAGTTTTTTATTAGTTCCTAAAATGTTTTTTTATTTCGTTAGTAGATTTTTTTCGCCCTGAAAGGCATAAGCATTAACATGGGGCAACGCCCTATGTATAAATGCATTAGCAAGCAAAAACGCCCTGAAAGGGCAAAAGCAATACAATAAAAAAAAGAATAAAA
>JAOZVK010000306.1 GCA_029938185.1 Bacteroidales bacterium
CATTGAATAATTGTACCATTGTATCATTGAATAATTGTACCATTGTATCATTGAATAATTGTACCATTTAAAGTATAAGTGGAAATTGAAACTTGCTTATCTATTCAATATAACCAATAACAGCATTAGCAACAGCACGAGGCTGTGGATCTAAAGAAAAAATATTTTTTTCATATTCGCTATTATATGGCGAAATATTAAGAATTTTTTTATCAACAATCAAAGTACTACTTCCTCCGGGATCGAAGCCCATTGCTTTTATCATATTAAATTTTAGCATAATTTCAGCCATATCAAAATGTGTAGCACCTACTGATTCCTTGATTCTTCCATTTATAGTAAGTACCGATAAATTTCCTTTATAATCAATACCTACGGCAATTTTGGGTCCACGCATATCAGTAAAATCAAGTCGTGCAGCTTGGGTTTTAATTGAATTTAAAGTTTTCCAGCCTTCATGCTCCATATCAATTTTTTCTTTTCCTGCATCAACGAGCATTGGACCAGCTTCTACAGCATGTAAAATATTATCAATACCAATAATTTTAATATTTAATGATTTTTCAATCAAATCAAATTCAATAGGGAATTTATCGGCTTTGAATGATAGAGTTAAACCAACTGGAATAATTTTTATATTTTCATTTGGTTTGGTTTTAATAATATCTTTAATAGTATTGCCTGCCAAGCGAACAATTACTCTACCATTTCCTTTAATTTTTTCTTCAGAGTGCATCAAATCATAATAACACAAATCAATGCTATCATCAGTATCATTTAATTTGAGATTATACGAATCTCTTGAAAATTCAAAAGTTTTACCATTTTCTATAATCTTAATTCCTTTCGATGAGTTTACTCTTTTTATATCAAATTTGCCATCGGCATATATTAGCAAAGCAGGTTTATTGAACAACGGAGGACTAACAAGTTTATTATTAGAAATAAGCAAACCCAATGGCGAACCAATATAAGATTCGGGCAAAGCAAGTTTTCCTACCAATTCTGGATTTAAAATATAACCGCCATTCCAAGCTATTTTTGAACTTACATTGTTTTTATTTTCAAAATCATTAATAAACTCGGTAACAGTTTTAGTATTCAATTTGCTTGAGATTAATGCAAATTTCAACGAATTGCCAAATTTTGATATATCAACATTAGCCATTGCTCCACTCCATGGAAGTCCATCGCTATATACTCCTGTAACATACGAATAGCTTATTTTTGAGTCAGTTGATTTTCCATGCATCATCTCGTTTAAAACAGCTTTTATTGGAGAGCCTTTTGTTTCGGCATCTTCTTTTATTGTATTTAATACTTTCTCCTCGCCATATTCATCGCACAAAAATCTGTATAAATCACTATCAAGCACATTTGCAAAATCTTTGGCAGTTTGTATTGGTGTAGGATAAGCCAATGTGGTTCGCACCCCAGCTGGAACAAACTGAATATAACCGCTATCAATAGGTATTCCCATCATGTTTGAAGCAATATCGCTTGAAATTCTACCAATATAAAACCTGTCAATATCAACAATATCTGCCATTAACAATGAGTTTCGTCTTGTTGATATAATATATCCCTTTTTTTCTTTTACTTCTCGGAGAGCTTTTAAAGCCTTTTCGCCCATTTGGGGTAGATGTATACCTACGCTAAGTTGTTCTGTTTCTATTATTTTTAAGATTTTGTATTTATACAAAAGTTTTAAATCGTTGTCGCTACCATGTTCAATATATTTTTTAATACTACTGGATTTTGACCACCTTGCAAGCGATTTTTTTTGAGCAAATACATAAATAGGGGCTATTTTATCGTGCTTTTCTTTAATAAATTCTTCTGTAATTGTATCTTGATTTGATAGTTTTAAAAACTTACGAACCGACCTGATTGCAAAAAACTCTAATTCATATTTTACATAAATTCCAGGAAAATAGGCAATAGGTAGATTCAAATTTATTTTTTCTTTAAGCTTATCCTTATTATTAATCAATATGTTACTACTTGATGTTAGTTGATTTATGGCTAAATCCCAGTCGGCAAAAAAATGTGAATTTTGGTCAATATCCAGTTTATAGTTTGGCTTGATAATTTCTTGAAACAATAAATTAATTAAACCTGTAAGTTCCTGAAATGTATAATCATGGTAAGGGTAATGTTTTTTATTTCTATGTCGGTACGAAAATGAATGGTCGTGTCTGATTTTTATTTCACCTTCATTATAGTTAAAAATATTTTCAACAGCATTATAAAAATCTTTTATTTTATCGTCTGAAAAATTTCCATAGCAAATTCCTGTATTAATCAGGCTTTTGGCAAAATCAAAAGCTCTGCCTCTAATTTCCTGTTCTTCAACTCTAAAAAAGCTAGGGTCAATAAGTGATTTAAGATAGTGCATAAATCCTAATTTTCCATAACCGGGCATGTATTGTCTATTTTTTGTATTTAATAGAAATTTTAAATCATCATTTTTAAAGTTGTTTTTTTGAGCAAATTTCTCAAAATAATACTTTGTTTTGTCCATACTTTTAGCATTATTGCTTAATTGTAAATATAGTTTATAACATATATTTTCAATATTTTTCTTTAAAGACAGCAAACTGTATCTTTTTTGAACAACTCTTTTATTATGCTCAATTTCTTCAATATATAGGTGAGGAAAAAACACTCTTTCGGTTATTTTTTTGATATGTTCAAATTCGATATTTTCACCATCAAATTCAATAACTTTTAGTCTGTCCTCTTCTGGTAGATTTTCGCCAATAACTTCAGAGTAAACATTTTCGGGATAGTAGCGACTGCAAAAAATTGGAATACCGCTAGCTGTTGCTTCAATAATAGGCAAGCCTCTTCCTTCAGTTTTGCTTGGTAGTAGAATTAATGATGCTATATTGAAAAGCTCTGGCATTCCGATAGGATTTTCAAATTTGACTTTAAATGATTTTTTATCAAATTCGCTGAATATAAATCCAAGATGAACCCTATCTCGCCATTTTTCATCTAATGAGTTTAGAAGATTTGAAAAACTTAATACAAGGGACTCAAAATACTCTGCCTGCCCCATTGGAATAGGTCCTGTAACCAAGATTGTTAGCTTTAATTTTTCGGAAAGACTAAATTTATTTACAAACTCATCGAAATTAAATAGCTTTCGTATAAGCTCAAAACCTTGTTCGATTCTTTTTCTTGAAACAATTCTTGTTGGTTGTAAAAAAATTATATTTTCACCAATTATATTTTTGAATACTTTTGTTTCATACCCAATCATTATTGGTCTTGGTTTATCAGTATTTATTAGATTTTCATCTAAAACACCTTTTACAGAATAAGACACTGGCTTATTGCTATGTCTGCTAAAAATTTTCTCGAATTGCAAAAGTGCATTTATTTTTTTTTGCTTGCTTTTGGTAGAGTATTCGCTTGTATCAACAGCTGTACCAATTTCCATTACATTAGCAGGGTTGTGTCCATTTTTCAATATAACATGATTAGACTGTTCTCTATTAATATTAACAGACACCCATGACCTTGATTGCCAAGGAAACAACACTTCTATTTGTGAGAAAAACTCACCTAAATGGCTGTTTGTAAAAAAGAAATCGCGTGGTCCTTGATTTAATCCTTTTTCAATAATATCAATTTCTTTGTTGCCACCTTCCCAGTAAAAATCATGATTATTATTTATAACAGGTATACCCAAATATTCGGAAACCAAAACAGTTGCCAAACTCGTTGATACATTTCCAGGATTAGAACAAACATTTACTATATATAATAATCCAATATTATTTGTTTCAATGTATTTACCAAGTTTTTCGGAAATTATAATTACCTCATTCCAAAACTTTTTGATTAACTCATTGTACTCTTTACTTCCTCTATCGAGTTTTGTAAAAAAGAAATCTTTATACAATTTCCATTCATCAAATGACTTCATTTCATCTATTGCAAACTTTTTAGTATCTTTATGTATCAAGCGATTTGATTCAGGATAAAACTCACCCGCAATATAGTGTATATTAACATTTTTTAAAATATCACGAAATATTTTCGAGTATTTTTCAAGTTCAATTGTAACACCATCAATAGCATAGTAAAATGTTATAAATGCGATTCCACTACTTCCAATTTGTTTTTTAAACTCATTGTAAGTACTTTTGTATTCTGCTGTAGGAATTGGTTTATTATCTTTAAATTTATCAATAAATAAACCTAAATCAAACCAAGTGTTTATTTTTTCATTTTTAACTTGATTTATCATTTCTTGAGTAGTCATTCTGTATTCCATATCTATAATTTTTTGGCTCTTCGAGCCTTTTTTTATTACTTATGCCTAAATAATTCTAATTTTCAGTTAATTAAAAAGCAAAAATAAATTTGTGCGTAAATAAACTTTATGAACCTAATTTTTTATATATTTGTTTTTTGATAAAAGTAATAAAAATTATTGGAAAATACATAATATTATGGTCTACAAAGCTATTTTATGTTGCATAAGTATAATGTGTAATTATTTGAACATAAGCAAGTACTTATACAACTGATTATACACTAAGCAAAATCATCATTAAATATAGGTCGAAGACCTCTTAATAAAAAATTAATTATATGTTTTTAAAATTGTTTAAGAATTACGGAATTGTTATTATTTGGGCATCAATAGTATTGATATTAAGTGGAATGCCTGTATATGATTTGAATAAAGATAGGTTTATAAATATACCTCATTTAGATAAAATTATACATTTTGCTATGTACTATATTTTATCATTTTTAATTATTTACTCAAATCATACAAATAAAAATAATAATTTCACATTTAAAAAAACCAGCACAATATCGTTTATAATCTCTTTTGCCTATGGTATTACAATAGAAATTATGCAACATTATATTTTTATTTCACGAGGATTTGATATTTTGGATATTATTGCAAATACAAGTGGAATATTAATTTCGATATTATTTTACAAAAAAATATTTATGTTTATGGATAAAATATTGCAAAAATTTAAAGTTACACGCAAATAGGTTTATATACTTTAAAAGGTTCAATTATTCAATGATACAATTATACAAAATGTTGTATAATAATATATAACGATTTAATAAAAGTGAAATTTTCAAGCTAATTAAGTATAAATTTTGAAATAAATATAATTAGACGTAAATTTACTTATATCTTGGAAAAAACTGGCTCTTAAAGTTTATTTATGCACAAATTTGTTGTTGATTTTTAATCGGTTGATAATCGTTTGTTTAATCATAAGCAAGCTAAAAAGGCATGAAGAGCCAAAAAAATGCTATAGCTAAAACATATTCGGCTTTGTTTCTTAGCGATTTGGACGATTCGATGGCATGTATGTTTTACTTAAAAAAATATTATAATGAAGCGTAATGAGGCTGAAAAAAGAACATGCAAAAAATGTGGATAATTCTTTTATTCATATTCTCATCATATATTACCAAAATCTGATTTTGGAGATGGTGATACTATTGATCTTTGTCCAAACTGCCATACTGGATATCACGAATTTCGTAAGTTCTCAATAGTTAGGAAATTACGAATGATAAATTACGAATTACTAATTGGTTTACACCGAAATATAAGTATCTTACAAAAAACAAATCGGAAAGTTATTTTTTAACGATTACTAAATGATTTTATAGAGTGTTATGCATTGTAAAATAGGTAAAAACCTTAAAAAATTATAACAAATGAAAAAAACATACAGATTACTAACTTTATTAATTATAGGAATTTTATTAGTAAATTCATGTAAAAAAGATAATGATGAAACAATTAAAGAAGCAGAAAGAGGAAAAATTATATCCTATAATAAAACTGGTACAATTACAGCTGACCAGATAAAATTAATACTTTCGTTTGTGAGTACTGATTTTTCTTCAAAAGGAAACTTTACTTATGATATTGAAACGTATACAGTAGTGTATGAAACAATTGATACAAAAGGTGAAGCTATAAAAGCTTCGGGTTTGCTGGTTATACCAAAAAATGTTGATAAATCATTACCAATAATGAGTTTTCAGCATGGTACTGTTCTTGAAAAATATGATGTTCCATCGTCATCGGGAACTGGAAAAGAAGTTGGATGGGTTTTTGGAACTGACGGTTATATTGCTGTATTACCCGATTTTTTGGGACTTGGTCAAAGCACTGGTTTACACCCATATGTTCATGCCGAAACAGAAGCAAGTGCATCTGTTGATATGCTAAGAGCTGCAAAAAAAATACTTGTTGAACTTAATATTACTCATAACAATCAATTGTTTTTGATGGGATATTCGCAAGGAGGACATGCAACAATGGCTCTTCATAAAGCAATTCAAGAAAAACATAGTGCCGAGTTTACAGTTACAGCATCGTCTCCAATGGCTGGACCCTACGATCTTTCTGGAGTAATGGCAGATATCATGCTTAAAAAAGAAGTTTATCCTACACCTGGCTATCTACCATATGTATTGTATTCATATAACCCTATTTATAATATTTATGATGACATAGATAATGTTTTTAAAAGTCCATATAATACTTTATTGCCGCAGTATTTTAATAGTGAGCATAAGTACAATTTAAGTTCGGTAAATAATAATCTACCTTCAATTCCTTCGGATATATTAAAAGAAGATATTTTGGAAACAATAAAAAATGATAAGTCTCATAAATTTTGGTTAGCACTTAAAGATAATGATTTGTATGATTGGAAACCCGTTTCGCCGGTTAAAATGTTTCATTGCGACGCTGATTTAAATGTCCCATATCAAAACTCTGTTAATGCTCTAAATAAATTTAAGGAAAATGGTGCTACTGATGTTAGTTTAATTAATCCGTTACAGGGTGGGAATCATAGTACTTGTCTAATTCCAAGTCTTATAGCTGCTAAAGAATGGTTTAATAGTTTTAAGAAATAGACTTTAAATGGTACAATTATTCAATGGTACAATGGTACAATTATTCAATGATACAATGATACAATGGTACAATTATTCAATGGTACAATTATTCAATGGTACAATTATTCAATGGTACAATTATTCAATGGT
>JAOZVK010000307.1 GCA_029938185.1 Bacteroidales bacterium
ATTGAATAATTGAATAATTGAATAATTGAATAATTGAATAATTGAATAATTGAATCATTGAATCATTGAATCATTGAATAATTGAATCATTGAATCATTGAATCATTGAATCATTGAATCATTGAATCATTGAATAATTGAATAATTGTACCATTTAAAGTATACGAAAGTTTCACCTATTTTATTTAATTATTATCTACTGAAATACAAATAATTATATATAAAGCATAAGCAAGAAATTAGCATTTTTTTGAATACAAAACATTATGGACAAACCATTTATCAAAATTGGATTTTTAGGCATAGTAGTACTAATAATAGGTATTACACTTAATTTTATTTTTCCTGATAAACTTAGTAAAAGTGTAAGCAAATTTAAAACACCAATAATAGCATTTGAATTTGCTGAAACACCAGAAGATATTTATGATATTTTTCAGGTAGTTGAATCAAAAATAACTGAAAAACAATATGTAAAATCAATGAATACTGGTAATTATATTGATTTCGTATATTTACTTGTTTATTCAGTTTTTTTATTTTTATTCTCGTTAAAAATAGCAAAAATAACAAAATCAAAATATTATTATATTGTAGCCATTTTTGCTGTATTAGCATTCATTGGCGATATATTCGAAAACTTACAACTTTTATCTATTACATCTAAACTTGAGTCTGGCAATTTTATTGAAAATTTACAATATCTGAAAATTTTTACTTGGCTAAAGTGGACAAGTTTAGCTCTTGTTTTTTGGCTATTGTTTGTATATTTTATTGATTCGAAGTCTTTTTTTAAATATGCAAGTTTCTTATCATTAATCCCCTTTATATTATGTGTTATTTCATATTTTAAACACTCAATAATAGAGTTTTTTGTACTGTCGATAGCAGTAATGTTTATTTTTTTAATAATATTTAGCTTTGCATACAAAATCAAACTCGCTAATAATGAGCGAGTCACAATATTTAAACATAAGTAATTCAAGACACCCACGTAAGGTTGGACTAACTTGTTTTTCAGGTGGTTTTAACTATAAAGTTAAAGTGAACTTTTGCAAAACTTTGCGTTAAACTTTGTGCGACTTTGCGGTCAAAAAGCATCTAACTTAAAACTGGTAGCCTGATTCAACAAAATGGTTTCAATATTTACCTTTAACTCCTTAATGTAAGTAGTCTTACAAAAATTTTTCGACATTTATTTTTTGTTAAATTACGCATTGTTAAAGTGTTAAAAGAGGCTACCCGTCAGAAGTTGGACAGTCTTGTTTATCAGGTATTTCGAAACAGGATAAAAATCAATCCTGTTAATCCTGTTAATCCTGTCAAAAAATAAAATAATGTCCAATACTATACGTGTAGCCTTAAAAGAATACGTAAGCCACATTAAATAGGTCGAAGACCTTAGGTTGTGTAAAAAGGCTCCAAGAGCCAAAAAATCTTTTATTTAAATGGAATAATTTGTTTAAATCCTGTTGGTTTTACTATTAGCGATATGGGTTTTAGAAATGTATTTTGCATAAAATACATATGTTTAACAAAACAAATCAGTTCATGTGGCTCTGCACCAACTGTGCTTTTGATTTCTCCTGCCGAACGACCATAGTTTACTCTTTTTAATTTTTTTTGAATAGCTATATTAGCATAATCATATAACATTTTTTGATAAATATAATATTTTCTATTGTATTCATAATCAATACCTACATAGTGTGCATCAATAGATTCAATATTAACAAATGCAGACATAAATCCTACAATTTTACCTTCGAAGCTATATGTTTTCAAAATAAAATTATCAGGAAAGTTCGTTTTTAAATCAATATATGTTTCTAAATTCATTTTTCCAAGACTAAACGATGCTTTACTTTCTACATTAATATATAATTCGTTCAATCTATCAATATTTTTCTCTATTTCAATTGCTGAAAAATCTTTAATATCTAAAACATTACTTTCTTTTATAGCTTTTTTTGCTTTTGTTCTATATTTGGACTTTAAAGCTTGTAAATAGTCAGAAAACCCTATCCATTCTGGATTTATTGTTAGTATCATTTCAGGTTCTGTGCTGAATAATCGGTAATCGCTTTTGTCAAATGATATTCTGTTTGTACTATTATCAGAAAAAAAGTCTTTAAACAATACGATTTTAATTGTTTGTTCTTTTTTTATTTTTCCAACAATTTGCTCTAATATTTTTGTAAATTCATAAACACATTTGCTTTTATCTTCATTTTCCGAAAATATGTAACCATTTTCGCCGCTTATAAAAATATTTCCTGAAACAAGAATTTTTATAGGTTTTTTTTGACTATGTTTTTTAACAATTGAGATTATCTCTTCGGATATTCGACAACTACTCGTAAAAGAAATAGGATTATCCAAACTAACATTTAATATTTGTGACATTGCAAATCCAACTATATCATTATGTTTAAATAATACAATGTACAAAAAAATAAATTCCTTATTATTATCTTCAATAGCAGATAAAAAATTGTATGATAAGTAGGGATTATTTATATATTGTTTTTGAAAAACTTCTTTAGGTATCTCTGATATTTTATCAAAAAATTTGTAGTTATCAAAATATTTTTCTGTTTTTTTTTTACATAATTTGTTCATGAAATAGAAGATATTTATTATAATTTGTAAGTAAGTGAATAGTTAATGTCTTCGACCTATTTTATTTAAATATTATTTCTTTAAATTCATCTAACTAACTATAGGATAGGTTTTTAAAAAAAAATACAAGTTTAAAAAAGGACAAGCGTATACGAACAACGTCAAAGTTAGTTATTAAATTATTAATTTTAAAACTAAATTAAATGTAAATACTTTACGAACTTAAAACTAATTGATAATTAGATTATTAAGTCGTTTTTGTTGGTATTTCAAATATTTAGTATAATGTATTTAATTGCTTTTGCCCTTACGAGGGCGTTTTTGCTTATGAATACATTTATACATAAGGCGTTGCCACATGTTAATGCTTATTCCCATTCAGTGCAAAAAAACTTACTAACGAATAAAAAAACATTTTAGGAACTAATAAAAACTTAAATAAGCTATTTTTGGCTACCCGTCAGAAGTTGGATAGTCTTGTTTTTCAAGTAGTTTTAATCATAGAATTAAAGTAAAGATTAGCAAAATTTTGCGAAACTTTGCGTCAAACTTTGCGTCAAACTTTGTGTAACTTTGGGGTTAAAAAGCGACTAATTTAAAATTGCTAGTCCTAAGTTTTTGCCAGTATTTTTATAAGACCAGTCTGGTGCTTTTGTTGTACAAATAAATGGAAAGAACTTTTTTGAGAAAATACTAAATTTTTAACGTCTTAGTTAGAATCGCCCATAAAATTAATTACAGTAAATTGGATAAAAAAATGTTTTTTTTTTATAATTTTGCTTTTTAATTAAATAACATAGGGCAAAACTATAGTTTTATATCTTTTTAATATTAATACTATAACATATAACTAACTATATATGAAAATATAAGCTCTATGTGTAATATGTTGTATTTTTAATAAAAATGTATCTTGTATTTTTAAATTTAATTATACAAAACTAAATAATGTATCATTGATAGTTAATAAAAATCAAAAATATGAAAAATAAACAAAAATTTTATATAAAAATCTTTTGGGCTACCTATATATTACCATTTCTATTTGTAATGTTACTTTTTATATTGATTTCTTTTGGCAAACTGGGCTTTATGCCTACTTTTGAAGATCTTGAAAATCCTAAAAGTAATTTAGCATCAGAGGTCTATTCAACAGACCAGGTTGTTCTTGGTAGCTATTTTAAAGAAAACCGTAGTTTATCAACATATGATGAACTTCCACCAGTGTTGGTTGATGCACTTATTGCTACTGAAGACGAACGATTTAGAAGTCATTCAGGTATAGATTTTAGAAGCTTAGGGCGAGTTGTTGTTAAAACAATTTTTGGTGGAAACAAAAGCTCAGGAGGAGGAAGTACAATAACACAACAATTGGCTAAAAACTTGTTCCCAAGAGAACGATTTAACAATCCTCTACAAAAAGTTTTGAGAAAATTGAGAGAATGGGTTATAGCAGTTAAATTAGAAAAAAGATATACCAAAGAAGAAATTATTGCAATGTATTTCAATAAATTTGATTTTTTAAACCATGCAGTTGGTATAAAATCAGCAGCACGAGTATATTTTGGTCTTACTCCAGATTCATTAAATATAGAACAAGCTGCAATGCTTGTAGGTATGGCAAAAAACCCTTCATTTTATAATCCTCTTCGCCGACCAGATACTACAAAACATAGACGAAATGTAGTTTTTGCACAAATGTTGAAAAATAATTATATAAGTATAGCTAAATTTGACTCGCTAAAAAAACTTCCAATGAAGTTAGATTACCACAAGGTTGATCATAAACTTGGAAATGCAACATATTTTAGAGAATATTTAAGGACAACGTTATCAGTAAAAAAACCAAAAAGAGAAAATTATTTCTTAGCCGATAAATATAGGGAAGACTCTCTGGAATGGGAAAACAACCCAATTTATGGATGGTGTAATAAAAACAAAAAACCTGACGATAAACCATACGATATTTATAGAGATGGTTTAAAAATTTATACAACTATAAATGCAAAAATGCAAAAATATGCAGAAGAGGCAGTAAAAGAACATTTGAGCAAATATTTACAACCACTATTCTTTAAACAACAAAAAGGTAGAAAAAAAGCACCGTTTTCGTGGAGGATTTCTGATAAACAAATAAAAAAAATAATGTATGTTTCGATGAAACGAAGCGAGAGATATCGTGCTTTAAAAAAGGCTAAGTATGATTCTATACAAATCATCAAAAATTTTAATACTCCTACAAAAATGTACGTTTTTTCGTGGAAAGGTGATATTGATACCACCATGACTCCTATGGATTCAATATTATATTATAAATATTTTTTGCATGCAGGTTTTATGTCTCTCGAACCACAAACAGGATATGTTAGAGCTTATGTTGGCGATATTGATTATAACCATTTTAAATTTGACCATGTTATGACTGCAAAACGACAGGTGGGTTCAACATTTAAACCATTCGTTTATACAATAGCAATGATGCCTGGCGGTTTTTCGCCATGCCATAAAGTTCCCAATATAAATGTAAGTTTTTCTATGCCTGATAACAAACCTGATTATACTCCTAAGTTTTCGTCGGGTGGATATTTAAAAAAATATGAAGGAAAAATGGTTTCATTGAAATTTGGACTTGCAAACTCAATGAATCAGATATCGGCGTGGGTTTTAAAACAATATAGTCCAGAAGCAGTTATTGAAATAGTAAAAAAAATGGGAATTAATAGTTATATTCCACCTGTTTTTTCGATATGCGTTGGAGCTGCCGAAATAAAACTTTCCGAAATGGTGGGCGCATATGATACTTATGCAAACAAAGGAGTGTTCGTAAAACCAATGCTTATTACAAGAATAGAAGATAGAAACGGAAATGTTATATCAGTTTTTAAGCCACAAATGAAAGAGGTTATCAGCGAGGGTACTGCTTATCGTATGGTTCAGCTAATGAGAGGTGTTATTGATGGAGGAACAAGTACACGAATAAGATATAAATATGGATTAAAAAATGAAATTGCTGGAAAAACAGGAACTACCAATGATAATTCCGATGGATGGTTTATTGGTTTTACACCAAACTTAGTATCAGGAGTATGGGTTGGTGGCGAAGAAAGGAGTATACGTTTTATGAGTACAACATATGGACAGGGTGCAAATATGGCTCTACCTATATGGGCTTTATATATGAAAAAGGTTTATGCTGATAAAAGTCTTGGTATCAAAAAAACACCTTTTTATAAATATAAAATAAAAGATGGTATAGAAACTGATTGTAAGAAATATAAACAATTTAGTAGTGAAATTAATGCATCAAGTTATATACCTGAAGATGAAAAGTATTAAATTAAGGTCTTCGACCTATTCAAATGTTGCTTACACGTTTTTGTATTGCGTAAGCAACATTCAAAAGTGAAATTGAATAATTGATTATGAAAACTCAACTAATTGAATATCTTTCAAAACTGTTAACTCCGAATAGATTAAATCTTTTGAATAGAATTATTGAGTATCGCACAAGCTACATAACTGTTTTATTAGAAGATATATACCAGTCTCAAAATGCAAGTGCAGTTCTTAGAACATGTGACTGTTTTGGAATACAAAATGTTCATATTGTTGAAAATGAACATCTGTATACAATAAACCCCGATGTTGCTCTTGGTTCTTCAAAATGGTTGTATCTTAACAGATATAATGAAAAAAAGAATAATACTATTGATGCAATAAATCATCTAAAAAATAAAGGCTATCGAATTGTTGCAACAAGCCCACATACAAACGATGTTCCTCTTGATGATTTTGATATTACTAAAGGTAAAGTAGCATTATTATTTGGTTCAGAAAAACCTGGATTATCTGAAATAGCTCTTGATAATGCTGATGAGTTTCTAAATATTCCAATGTTTGGCTTTACCGAAAGTTTTAATATATCAGTCTCAGCATCAATAATATTACATCATTTAACATATAAATTAAGAAATTCGGATATTGATTATTTATTAGATGATACGCAAAAAAAAGAACTTATGTTGAGTTGGTTAAAAGCTACAATAAAAAAATCGGACATAATAATTGATGAGTTTTACAAAAGATACACTTCAGTTCTTTTTTAGTGAAAATCATTAACATTTATTTAGCCTATTAAATCACATTTTTACAAACACTCCCTGCATTTAGCTTTGCTTCATACGGAGAATGCAAGTATAAATCATAATAAGTATGTGAACAGTTAAAGGTTTGCTTACGCCTGATAAACAGAATAATATTAAAAATAAAAGTGTCGTTTTTATAAAACCAGCCCCAAAATTCGTAAGTAGATAATTATTTTTATACATTTAACAAATTAATGAGTTATTTTAAAACTGTTCAAATGTGTTAAGTAATTAACAATGAACAATGGATAATTAACAATTTTGCTTACGCTTGATA
>JAOZVK010000025.1 GCA_029938185.1 Bacteroidales bacterium
TTCAATGGTGCAATTATTCAATGGTGCAATTATTCAATGATACAATTATTCAATGATACAATTATTCAATGGTGCAATTATTCAATGGTGCAATTATTCAATGGTGCAATTATTCAATGGTGCAATTATTCAATGATACAATTATTCAATGGTGCAATTATTCAATGATACAATTATTCAATGGTGCAATTATTCAATGGTGCAATTATTCAATGGTGCAATTATTCAATGATACAATGGTTCAATACTTTGATTAATAATTGATAACAGTTTTGTTAATGGTTAAAACTATAACTGTTTAGAGTATATTTAGATAAGATTTACATGTTTAAAATATCCTGTTAAACATGTAAATCCTGTCAAGTTATCACATATAATAAGTAGTCGAACAAAATTTTTCGGCATTTATTTCGTGCAATTAACTATATGACAACTATTTGTAAGAACGCGTAAGCCACATTAAATAGGTCGAAGACCTTAAACTTCAATTTATGTCTTGATACACTGCATACAAAACTGGACAATAAATACTATTTGGTGTGAAATCAAAATTATTTTAGTTTTAAAAATATTAAATGGCTCAAAGAGCCAAATTCACAAAATAAATTCAAATAAAATGGCACTACAATGCGGAATTGTTGGATTGACTAATGTAGGTAAAACTACAATTTTTAACTGTTTTTCGGATACTAAAGCACAAATTACTAATTATAGTTTTAGTACAAACAAATCAAATATTGGAATGGTTAAAGTACCCGATCCAAGATTATACGAACTTGAAAATTATCAACCAACCGAAAAAGTAATTCAAACTACAGTAGAAATAGTAGATATTCCTGGACTAACAAAAGGTTCGAGTACAGGCGAAGGTATTGGAAACAAGTTTTTGGCTGATTTAAGAAATACGGATGCAATAATCCATGTTTTAAGATGTTTCGATGACAAAAACCTTCTACATGTTGAGGGTAGTGTTGATCCTGTAAGAGATATCGAACTGCTCGATTTTGAGCTTCAAGTACAAGATATTGAATCTATTGAAAGGAAAATAATAAAATACAGAAAACTTGTTAAAGCAGGCGATAAAAAAGCTAAATATGTAATAGAAGTTTTAAACACATACAAAAATCATCTTGAATCATTTCAATCGGCAAGAACTGTTCCTGTAAGTGACGAAGATAAAGAATATGTTGCCGATTTGTTTTTACTAACATCAAAGCCTGTTATGTATGTTTGCAATGTTGATGAAGCTTCGGCAATAAATGGAAACAAGTATGTTGATAGTGTTAAAGAAGCCCTTAAATATCAAGATACTGAAATATTGGTTATTGCTGCTCAAATAGAGGCTGAAATTTCGGAACTTGAAACTAAAGAAGAACGAATGGAGTTTCTTGAAGATTTTGGTTTAAGTGAACCTGGAGTAAATAAATTGATACGTTCTGCTTATGCATTACTAAATTTACAAACTTTTTTTACAATAGGTCCAAAAGAAATAAGAGCATGGACTATGAAAAAAGGAATGAATGCTCCACAAGCAGCTGGTGTTATACATAGCGATTTAGAAAGAGGGTTTATTAGGGCTGAAGTTATTAAATATAATGATTTTATGGAACTAAAATCAGAACAAAAATGTAAAGAAAAAGGAAAATTATATGTTGAAGGTAAAAGCTATATAGTTGATGATGGTGATATACTTCATATAAGGTTTAACGTATAAATTAAAAAAAAATGTTAGCAAAAAGAATAGTTCCATGTCTTGATATAAAAGATGGAAAAACTGTAAAAGGAATAAACTTCGTAAATATAAAAGAGGTAGGCGACCCTGTTGAACTTGGAGCGTATTATGCAGAACAAGGTGCAGACGAACTGGTTTTTCTTGATATTACAGCAACTCACGAAAAAAGAAAAATATTTGTTGAACTTGTTAAACGCATTGCTAAACACATAAATATACCATTTACAGTAGGTGGTGGAATAAGTGAACTAAAAGATGCTGATGCACTTTTGGCAGCTGGTGCCGATAAAATTTCTATAAACTCATCGGCTGTTAAAAACCCGCAACTTATTAATGATTTAGCTAACAATTTTGGTAGTCAGTTTGTTGTTTTGGCTATTGATGCAAAAAAAATTGATAACTACTGGAGTGTATATATTAGAGGTGGAAGAACCAAAACAGACAAAGAATTGTTTTCTTGGGCCAAAGAAGCTGAAAACAGAGGAGCAGGAGAAATATTGTTTACATCAATGAACAATGATGGTGTGAAACAAGGATTTGCATGCGATGCTTTAGCCAAAATGTCGTCTACTGTTAAAATACCCGTTATTGCATCAGGTGGAGCTGGAAAAATGGAACACTTTGTTGATGTTTTTACCAAAGGAAAAGCAGATGCAGGACTTGCTGCAAGTATTTTTCATTATAAAGAAATAAAAATTGCTGACTTAAAGCAATACTTGAAAAAAAATGACATTATTGTTAGAATTTGAGATTTTTAAGGAAATGTCGAATTATAAATTACGAATTAAGCACCCATACAAAAGTTTTTACCTATTTAGTATAGAGCTTACTTTTTTGAAATACTGTTTATTATATATCTTGCGTAAGCAACATTAAATAGGTCGAAGACCTTACGAATTGGTTTACACCTAATATTAGTATTTTACAAAAAATAAATCGGAAAGTTATTTTTTAACGATTCCTTACCTATTTAGGAATAGGTATTAAATAAATGTCCGTTTTGATAGATTAGTTTGTTATTTTACAACTTACAAAAAGTCGCAAATAGTGAACTATTTAAGACTTTTTTTAAGGTAGTAAAATGACAAAATAATGACGCAAAATAGGGCAGTTATTTGATACCTGTTCCTAAACTATTATACAAAAAAATTACTAACTAAACAAAAGAATGTTTTAGGAACTAATAAAAAAACTTAAATAAGCTGCATTTGCTCGTATTTTTATAAGCCCAGGATATAGCCAACTCAAAAAAACATAAAAACCAAAAAATGTTTAGATTAAAACATAAAACAATATTATCTTTGTAAAAAAACGAATAAAATAATTTTTAAATGAATATATTTCACGAAATACTTGTAAATCAACTTGCAATAGAAGGTAGATTTATATCAGACGAAGGCGAACTGAAAAAATTTGTAATTATTGATGCTGCTTTTAATATGGATAGAACCTTAATTGGTTTACTTCTTACAAAAAAAGAATTAAAACAAAAATTTTTTACCGAAATTGCAGGACACTGGGTATTTGATATAAATTTATTTGTGAGGTATATGGAAAATAAAAACTTCCTAAAAGATAGCTACACACGATACCGCAACAAAATAGGACTAACAATAGGCGAAAAATTTTTAAACCAACGAAATGATGTTGCTCTTGTTTGGCCATTTAAAGATTGTATTCTCGAAGGTGGACAAACGGAAGAAGACCAAAAAAGACCAGAAATATTTTTTAACGATATTCTTGCACAAGAAGAAATTGACCAACTTACAGAGCCAAAAATTCTTGTAAATTGGGAAAAATACACAACAGACGGAACACAAAAAGTAACTGAAATAAAGCGAAGTGAAAACGGAATTATTAAAGACAATCTAATTATTAAAGGAAATAATTTACTCGCTTTACATTCTCTTTTGCTTCAATTTGAAAATCAAGTAAAATTAATCTACATTGACCCACCGTATAATACTGGAAATGACGCTTTTAAATATAATGATAGTTTTAGCCATAGCACATGGTTAACATTTATGAAAAATAGATTGGAAGTAGCACACAAATTTTTAAAAAGAGATGGCTTAATTTTTATACATATTGATGATGTAGAGGAAAGTTACTTGAAAATTTTATGTGATGAAATTTTTGGAAGAGAAAAATTCGTAAATACAATTGCTGTTAAATCTTCAACACCAAGTGGAATAAAAACAGCACATAAAGATAAAACAATCATTAAACAAAAAGATTTTATTTTAGTCTATAAAAAATCAGATAGTGTAAAGATAAAACCTCAATATACAAAAAGAGAAAACTGGGACACTCATTTTTCGAGGATTTTGGATAAAGACGAGAATGGTAAATATATCTTACTTAATTTAAAGGATATATTAATTAAGGAGGGTATTTTGAATAAGAGTAATACGTTAAATGATTTAGATATTAATGACAAAAAATTTAAAAAATTCTATTTGAAAAATGCAGATAAAATTTGCCAATCAGCTGCTCATAAAAATAAAGAAATTGATAAAATATCAAGAAAAGAATATCCCGATGCAGTTTACGTTAATTATGAAAACGATAAAATAAAAGGATTTTACTATAATGGAAGACAGTTGCAACCGCTAAGTTATAGTTTAAATGAAATAATTGTAAATAAAGAAATTACAAAAGATTTTTCAATGCTTTTATGTGATTTTTGGAGCGATATTGATTTTCAAAATACTCAAAACGAAGGTGGCGGTATAAGTTTTCCAGCAGGAAAAAAACCAGAATTACTTTTGTATCGTATTATTGATATGGCTTCAAAACCAGACGATATCGTCTTAGATTTTTTTGCAGGAAGTGGCACAACTGGAGCCGTAGCACACAAAATGAACCGTCAATATATTTTAATTGAGCAAATGGATTATATAAAAGATTTACCAGAAGCTCGACTAAAAAAAGTTATAGGAATTAAAACCAAAAAAACAAACGAACTACACGAAAAAATAGAATTTGACACAGGAGGCATTTCAAAAGCCCTAAAATGGAAAGGTGGAGGCAGTTTTATTTATACAGAACTAAAACAATACAACCAAGCATTTATAAATCAAATTGAAACCGCAAAAACCACAAACGAATTAATTGCAATTTGGGAAGAAATGAAAATCCACAGTTTTTTAAATTACAATGTGGACATCAAAAAACACGATGAGAATATTGAAGAGTTTAAAACATTAGAAATACAAATACAGAAAGAACATTTGCTAAAACTTTTGAATAAAAATCAGCTTTATGTAAATTTATCTTCAATAGACGATGAAGATTTTAAAGTAAGCGATGAGAATAAAAAACTTACTAATGAATTTTATGAAATAAAAGAAGAAGAAGCTGTAACACAAACAAAAATAGATTTATAATAATGCCAGATAATTTTAAAGAAATATTATTATACACAACTCCAAATGGAAAAGTGAAAGTGGAAATTTATCTGCAAAACGAAACCGTTTGGCTCACACAAAAAGCAATTGCCGAACTTTTTGGTGTAAATGTTCCAGCTGTATCAAAACACTTAAATAACATTTTTGAAAATGGGGAGTTACAAAAAAAAGCAACTGTTTCCAAAAAGGAAACAGTTCGTAGAGAAGGAACTCGAAATGTAACAAGGAATATTGAATATTATAACCTTGATGCTATAATATCAGTTGGTTATAGAGTAAACAGTTCGCAAGCAACACATTTTCGTATTTGGGCAACAGAACGACTTAAAGAATATATTATCAAAGGCTTCACTATGGACGATGAACGCCTTAAAACCCCAAATTATTCTTTTGGAAAAGATTATTTTGATGAGCAACTTGCCAGAATAAGAGACATAAGAAGCAGTGAACGAAGATTTTACCAAAAAATTACAGATATTTATGCACAATGTAGTTCCGATTATAAATTAAACTCTCAAACAACCAAAAAATTCTTTGCAACTGTGCAAAACAAATTACACTGGGCTATAACTGGGCAAACCGCCGCCGAAATAGTTTCAAATCGGGTAGATAGCAAAAAAGAAAATATGGACTTACTACTTGGAAAAATTCTCCCAAAGGCAAAATTAGAAAAACCGATATTGGAATAGCAAAAAATTATTTAAAAGAAGATGAATTAGACCAATTAAATCTCATAGTTACAATGTAAGGTCTTCGACCTATTTAATGTTGCTTACGCAAGATATATAATAAACGGTATTTCAAAAAGTAAGCTCTATACTAAATAGGTAAAAACTTTTGTATGGGTGCTTAGATGCCTTTTTGAAGTTTAATGAAAAAGCTATTTTGAATCATTTTGGAAAAGTTTCGCATGAATTAGCATTAGAACTCGCAGAAAAAGAATATCAGAAATTTAAACAAACAGAAGATAAAAATTATATTTCGGATTTTGATAACATTATAAATTTATAAAATGATAGATAGCATTGAAAACATAGTTGCAGCTTGCGACACAGAAAAAGCGGAAGAACTTCATAAAATTATAAGAGCAGAGTTAGAAAAAACTGGTATTCTTAATATTGTTACTAAAAATGATAAGGAAATTAACAATATAAAAGCCATTGGCTCGTGGGGCGAAGGTTTTTATTACGGAAAACTTAAGAATCAAAAGAATTTTTCAAAATCTGTATCTGTTTTTTCTATCAAAACAATAAATAATAAAAATTTGCATCATGGAATTTCTTTATAAAGAATTAAATACCGCAGTAAAGTTTGACAAGCGAATTGACAATACAGAAATTCCTGATTATATTACCAAAAATCTAAGTAATATTTTTGAACTGCGCCCTTATCAAAAAAAAGCATTTAGCCGTTTTATTTATTATCTTGAAAATAATAATTTTGAAGACAAACAAAACAAACCCTATTCGTTAATGTTTAATATGGCAACAGGTAGTGGAAAAACAATGATAATGGCTGGTTTAATTTTGTATTTATACAAACAAGGCTATCGCAAATTTTTGTTTTTTGTAAATTCAACAAATATTATTAGCAAAACAATTGATAACTTTATAAATATTCGTTCATCAAAATATTTATTCAATAAAAATTCTATTTCATTTGATGGTAAAATAGTAAATATTAAGCAAGTTGTAAACTTTGAAGATGCAAATAAAGATGATATAAATATCTGTTTTACAACTATTCAGAAATTACACAGCGATATATATGCCGAAAAAGAAAATAGTATAACTATTGAAGATTTTAGAGAACAAAAAATTGTTTTCATTTCAGACGAAGCACATCATATAAATACAAAAACAAGAAAACAAACAGAAATTGCAAAACTATCAAAACCAAGCTGGGAAAATACAATCGAACGTATTTTTAATCAAAATTTAGATAATATTTTACTTGAATTTACCGCAACCCTTGACTATGAACACAAAAACATAGCAGAAAAATACAAACCAAAAGTAATTTTTCGTTACGATTTGCGAGAGTTTAAAGACGATAAATATTCAAAAGACGTAAATCTTTTACGAAGTGATTTATCAGATGAAAACAGAATATTACAAGCCGTAATTCTAAATCAATATAAACAAGATATTGCATTAAAAAACGGTATAAATTTAAAGCCTGTAATTCTTTTTAAAGCTCAAAAATTAATTGCCGAATCTCTGGAAAACAAAAATAAATTTCATAAGCTAATTGAAAATTTAACAAATGAACAGATTTTATACATAAAAGAAAATTCAGGTGTTAGAATAATTCAAAAAGCATTCGCTTTTTATGAAAAAAATAATACTTCAATTTCACAATTTAAAAAAAAATTACAACAAAATTTTGCAGAAACTAACTGTATTTCAGTAAATGAAAATAATTTAGATAGAAAAACACTGAAAAAAAATGACAAAAACCAATTAGTAGAGCAACAATTTATATTAAACTCACTTGAAGATAAAAATAATCCGATAAGAGCAATTTTTGCGGTAAATAAATTAAATGAAGGTTGGGACGTTTTAAATCTTTTTGATATTGTGCGTTTATACAAAACAAGAGACAGCAAAGGTGGAAAAGCAGGAAAAACAACAATGGCAGAAGCTCAACTAATTGGACGTGGAGCAAGATATTCTCCTTTTAAAATAAACGAAGACCAAGATAAATTTAAGCGTAAATATGACAAACCAAATCACAAAAATGAATTAAAAATAATAGAAGAGCTTCATTATCATACAATTGAAGATAGTAAATATATTTCAGAATTAAAAAAAGCACTTGTAGAATCAGGTATTTTCGATGATGAGAACGAATATAAACAGTTGGAATTAGCATTAAAAAAAGAATTTAAGCAAACTGTATTTTATGAAAAAGCAGTTGTTTATGGAAATGAAAAAAAGAAAAATAATTATAAAAAAATACAATCATTTAAAGATCTCGGAGTTTCAAAAAGTAGTATAAAATTCAAACTTCATTCAGGTAAAGGTCAAATAATAGTTGCTTTTGATAAAAATGACGAAATAAAAGAAGAAGAAAACAATATAAATATAGAGGGGAAAGATGTTAAATTATCTTTTATTCCCCAACATATTATAAAAAATGCGATAGCAAAAAATGATTTTTTCAAGTTTAATAATCTAAAAAAGTTTTTTCCAAACTTAAAATCAAACAGTAGATTTATTTCAAGTAAAGATTATTTATCTGGATTAAAAATAATTTTCACAGGCACAGACAAACGATTAAAAAATATTACAAATTTTGATTATTTATTGGCTCTAAGTGATTTATTATCTGATATTAAACAAGAAATAACAGGAAACCTGCATGATTATTACGGAACAGATGGTTTTACGCAAATACATAAAATAAAAGACAAATTTACCAACGTTTCATTAAAAATTAACAAAAATAGTGAAAGAGCTGTTAGTCAATCCAACTTTGTTAAAAATAAAGATTGGTATGTCTATGATGATAATTTTGGAACAAGCGAACAGAAAAAATTTGTAGAAATGTTTGCTCGTAGAATTGAAAAAATAAATAGAAAATATAAAGAAATATACTTAATTAGAAACGAAAGCCAATTTAAAATTTACGATAAAAAAGGCACTGGTTTTGAACCCGATTTTGTATTGTTTTTTAAACAAAAAGAAAATCCATATATTGTTTTTCAAATGTTTATTGAGCCAAAAGGAGTTCATTTAAAAAAACATGACAAATGGAAAGAAGATTTTTTACTAGAAATAAGAGAGAGGTTTAAAGATAAAATACTTGAATATAATTCAGATAAGTACAGATTAACAGCTGTTAAATTTTACAGCAATAAAGAAGAAAACGAATTTGTAAAAGCGTTTGAAGAAGCTTTATTTGAGTAAATTACAAAAAAAACACAAATTAAATAAAATACAAAAACATGAATTTAGATTTTGAAAAATTAAATGGATTAATACCTGTAATAATCCAAGATGCACAATCAATGAATGTGCTAATGCTAGGTTTTATGAACAAAGAAGCTTATGAAAAAACATTGAATGATAAAATAGTAACTTTTTATAGCAGAAGCAAAAAACGTTTATGGACTAAAGGAGAAACTTCAGGTAATTTCTTGAAAGTTGTTGATATAAAAATTGATTGCGACAAGGATACTTTACTAATAAAAGTAAATCCAACTGGACCTGTATGCCATACAGGTACAGATACTTGTTTTGATGAAAAAAATGAAGACAAAGTATTGTTTTTGCAACAATTACAGCAATTTATTGATAATAGAAAACAAACAATGCCTGAAAATTCATATACAACAGAACTGTTTAAGAAAGGCATTAATAAAATTGCACAAAAAGTTGGCGAAGAGGCTGTTGAGCTTATTATCGAAGCTAAAGACAATAACGATGAGCTGTTTTTAAATGAATCAGCTGATTTATTTTATCATATACTTGTTTTGTTAAGTCAAAAAGGTTTAGGAATAAAAGATGTTGTAAATGTTTTAAAACAAAGAAATAATAAATATCTTTCTAATTAGGAATCGTTAAAAAATAACTTTCCGATTTGTTTTTTGTAAAATACGGCTACACGTTTAGTATTGGACATTATTTTATTTTTTTGACAGGATTTACAGGATTTACAGGATTGATTTTTATCCTGTTACGAAATACCTGATAAATAATATTGTCCAACTTTACGTGGGGTAGCCTAAAATACTCATATTTAGGTGTAAACCAATTCGTAATTCGTAATTTATAATTCGTCATTTCCTTAGTGTGTATCTAATATCTTAAAAATTTAGTGTTTTCTCAAAAAGTTCTATAGTCCCTACAAAACAGTGTTGGTATGCTAAATTTCACTATATTTGCAAGAATATTTAAAATTTACTACTGATAAATTATCTGCTTATGTTCATGCAATTGAGGAACATTTTTCAGGCAAATACTAAAGAAACTTATGACTTATTTCAGTAGTGCTGTCGATTTTTCTGGTAAAACTCAAAATACCTCTTATGTAGAACGGCATAATTTAACATTAAGGGACACAAGTATGTTATCTTGGTAGAAAACAATTACCTACTGTAAAAAAAGTTTCATTTCAAAATAATAATGTGGATTAATATATTTGATTACAATTACATTAGATTTCATAAAAGTTTACGAACAAAAATATCGGATACAAGTAAAAAATTTGTGAAAAAATAGACTACCCGTCAGAAGTTGGACAGTTTTGTTTTTCAAGTAGTTTTAATTATAAAATTAAAGTAAAGATTAGCAAAACTTTGCGGAAAAAAAGCGGCTAACTTAAAACTGGTAGCCAAAAAATATATTCATAAAACTCCAGCTATTGAATTAAAAATTACAAAAAAACAATTAACTTGGAAACTTTTGCTAACTTTTCCAGTTTAGTAACTTGTTGATAGTCATACCTGCACTGTTTTGTAGGGACTATTCTAATTTACAAAATTTGTTATTCAATTAGTGATTTTTTATTTCAAAATTTGTCACACAATAAAACATATCACCTTAGTTTATCTGAGAAAAATGTAGGCTTAATTGTAAGCATTATAAAAAACCAATTATTCATTAAATCTTTATCTCCACCTTTTATCACCTCCATTGAATTAGTTCCAAACATAACAGAATAACCACTTTGTAGACTTACTTCTTTAGAGAATTTTATATCCAAAGTTAAATCAATTTCATGTCCTAAAAATTTATCTATTTTTTCACTATTAACATCTAAATAATCATTATGTAACATAAAGTAATGATAATATGTATTTAAAGTTAATTTATTATTTAATTTAAAAGTAACTTTCATATAAGGATTTATTAATCCAGCACCTTTTGTAGTTGAAGGTACTGAAAAATAATCAATTCGTCCATTAAATTTATGCCTTGCACCATAAAGAATATCAAAAGCATTATCAGTTGTGTTTTGATTATCAGTTGCATTATTTCCACTTATTAATTCAAAACCCGCATAAAGTTTTATTTTATTATTCAAAGAATATGATATATCAGAGTTTAAATAATATGCATTTACGTCTACACCTGTTTTTATTTTGCCTCGTTGACCAAATCCTCTTGCAGTAAATTGAATATCAGTATTTTTATAATCAATTATTCCACCATAAGTAATTCTAAAGTATACAGTATTTGTTGTTCCTTCTTTTTGGTAGCCATCAAGAATATTAAGAGTTGAAATTGTAAGCTTACCAAATTTTTTCTTTAGCCACAAAAAATTTAATGATTTATAATTATCAATTAAATCTGAATAGTCCATACCAAAGTTACTTAAATTTGCTTGATTATATGCCATACCAATATCCATTATCCAACCCGATTTACGAAACTTAAATAGTAATACATCGTGTGCTGCACCAATCTGATTCCAATTTACTGCTGACATTAAACGCGAATTATCATAACTAATCTGTTGTCTACCTATTTTCAAAGAAATTGTTTTTGATAAATATAAATCAGCCCAAGCTTCAAGTAAACCAATTGAGGGTATATCTTTTTTCAACTTTTGGTCTCCCCAAATACGAAAATCATAGAACGATATACCTGTTTTTAGTTTCTCTTTTTCGTAATTCATGCTTATTCGAGTGCGCTGACTAATGCTTGCTGCCATTTCAGAATCAGCATTTCGTAGTGTTTTGTAACCATTACGATATTCCATTCTTGGACGAATTTGTCCACTTATTTTAAATTGTGAATACGATGTTAATGAAGTAATCAATAACATAAAAAAAAATGTAATTTTTATTTTCATTTTTTAACATTTGTATTTTGTTAAATTGGGCTACACGTATAGTATTGGACATTATTTTATTTTTTGACAGGATTAATTTTTATCATGTTATGAAATACATGATAAACAAGACTTTCCTACTTCTGACGGGTAGCCTTAAATTGCATATTATTAAAATATTAATAGAGTGCGTATGCCACATTAAATAGGTCGAATACCTTTTGCAAATTTTTTTAATTTTTGTGGAATATTATCATAACTTTCCGAAAAAGCGGGTACTAATGATGGTTGCCCTTCTTTTTCCATAATTGACATACCTTTTTCTTTTGAAAGTAAAAACTCAATAAATCTTAATGCTAATTCTTTATTTGGAGCATTCTTTAATATTGTTAAACCATAAACCATTGGCTCTCCTTTTTTTGTAATTTTTTCACCAGGTTTTTTACCACTAATATCAATAGTAACGGAGGCATAATAATCAGCAATTTCGGGTTTCTTTAGATTTATACTATCAGGTAGTATCAGATATTTTAACCCATGCTGTTTGGCAACTGAACGATATAAAAAAATATAATCAATTGTATTTGATTCAAGTAAAGCTAATAAATCTGTTTCTTTTGCTCTGATATAGTTTTTATTTTTTTCTAATATTTTCTTTGCAATACCTTCTTTTTTATAATACTTTTCCGATAATTTGGTTGTTAAAACAGCTCTATATCCACATGGGTCAAAGTTTGGGTCTGACCGTCCGTATATAACATCATCTTTCATAATAATTTCATACCAATTCGATTTATTTATTTCACTGCTGTACTTTGATTTTTCGTGATATACAATTGTCATCTCATTACTGGCAAATTTTATGTTCCAATCAACATAATCAGGTATCAATAAGTTATCAATAACCTTATAATCAGCCGAAGCCATAATATCACATTTTTTTTTAAGGTCAGTAATTTTACGTGCACATTTTCGACTTCCTGCTGATTCCATAATTATATTAACATCAGGATTTTCTTTCTTGAACTCTTTTGATATTTTTTTTAATGGAACAGAAAGACTACCTGCATGAAAAATAATCAAATCATTTGATTTTTCAGATTCATTATTTTTGTCACCAGCTCCCACACATGCGGATATAAAAATTACGACAATTAAAAATAATTTTAAAAATAGTTTATTCATAATATATTTTTCTTTATTTATAATATAGATATGCAATTGCAAACATATCGCTTTTTTATAAAATTATACTTATTATATATGTGTTACACAACACACTTGCGTAAATGTTTTATAAAATATACTATTTGACTACCCACACAAAGCTGGATAATAAATTACTGTCAGAATGACTTAAAGCCACACCGACAGTTTATACGCAATAATTTGATAGATAGTGATGTCTAAGCTTACACAAATAGCCTATAAAATAAATATTAAACTATTAAATCATTTTTATTAGTATTTAATAATTAGTGTATTAAAAAAAAAACTATGCAATGTATTTTAGGGGACTCGAAAAAATAAAATACAATTCTTTGTCATTATTTTGGCATTTTACTACTTCAAAAAAAGGTCTTAAATAGTTTACTATTTGCGACCTTTTTTTGAATTGTAAAATAACAAAATAATTTAATATATTTGCATTTTATTTATTCGAGTCCCCTTATTGCTTTTGCCCTTTCAAAAAAAACTTACTATCGAAAAAAAAACATTTTTGGAACTAGTAAAAAACTTAAATAAGCTATCTTTGCTCGTATTTTTATAAGCCCAGTTCTGGGGCTATAGTGTTTTAATTGCACAGCTCTCAAGATTTTCAAAATCTTGCAGGTAATATGAAAGTCTAATTCACTTCAATAATTTCTTGTTTTAAATTCCTAATTTTTACAATTGAATCATCTTTAAGTACAATATATTCAGATTCCGAGTCTTGTTTATGCTCATGTATGTAGTCGATATTTATGATGGTATTTTTATGTACTTTAATAAAAAATAAATCGGATAAAACATCTTCGTAGTAATCAAAAGGTTTTTCAACAACTATCAGATTTCCATTGGCTAAGTGAAAAATAGTTTTATCATTTTCGGCTTCACACATTGTTATTAAATCTACATCAATAAGCTCAACACCATCATGCACAGGTAGGATTAGTCTTTCATAATCATGCTTACTCTTTTTTATTATACCAATATCGGATTTAAAATTTCCATACAAATCTTTGTATCTTAAAATGGCTTTTTTTAGTGTATCCAGTTTATATGGTTTTTGTATATAATCTAATATTGAAAAATTAAATGCATTTACAGCATGTTTCGAATTATTTGTTGTAATAATTACATCAAACATTTTGTAATTAACCTTTTTCAAAATATCAAAACCTTGTTCACCTTGTAAATCAATTTCTAAAAAAACTAAGTCTGGTTTGGTCTTATCAATTAGTTTTATTGCATTATCAATAGTACTTGCTATTCCTAATAATTTAATATTCGAATAGTGTTTTTCTAAAAGTAACTTTAATTGAATAGTGCTTTTTTTATCACTATCAATAATTATAGTATTAATAAAGTTTGGCATAATATTAAATTTTTAGTTTTTGGATTTTATAATAAATCAAAGTTATATAAGAATATTGGGATTTTATATATAAAACTTGATAGTATGTTCCATTAATGTGATTTTGTGTTTTATTATTGTGATTTTTCACTAATGTCTTGCAAAATCATTTAGCTTTGATAAAAAATTTTTCTTTTTTCCTTCCGAAACGTCTACATGCGATTTATCTAGCAATAAAACGTAGCCACCACGTCCTTTAACATATTTTGCTACGTATTTTAAATTTATCAAATGTCTATTATGAACTCTAACAAAATATAAATCGGATAACATTTTTTCGTAATTATTAATAGATTTTGAAACTACAATCCTACTATCTCCTATAAGAAAAAATGTAGTATAATTATTACTTGATTCGCATCTTACAATATTATCAAGTTCAATAATAATCAATCCATTAGAACTTGGTAGTATAATTTTTTTTTGTTTTTCTTTTAGACTCTCACTTAGTATTTTAATTTTATCTTCGAGAGGTATTTGTGATTTTTTATATTCAAATCTCTTCACAGCTTCATATAAATTTGAAGGGCTTATTGGCTTTAGTAAATAATGAATTGCTGAAAACTCAAAAGCTTTTATTGCATATTCATTGTGTGCTGTTATAAATATTGTTTCAAAATTTTTATTTTTCACCATATTTAAAATATCAAAGCCGCTACCATCTTGCAGTTCAATATCCAAAAAAACTAAATCAGGACTTAGTTCATCAATTTTATTAACTGCACTTTTAACGGAGCATGCTGTTTCTTTGATATTTATATTTGGACAATGTCTTTCAATAAGAGTTTTAAGGATAATGATACTTCTTTCTTCATCATCAACTATTATAGCATTAATTATTTTTGTCATAAACAAATAACTTTACTAAATAAACGCTTTATTTATATATTATTATATAATAGTTAATTTAAATTACAAGGTTTTATAAAACTATTGGAAACTTTATGATAACTTTTGTTCCAATTGCTACTGAATGATTGTAATATAGGTCTTTTATTTTAAATTCAAATTTTTGGTTATTTAATTTATTTAACAATCTTATTCTCTCTTTTATATTTTTTAATGCAATAGATCTATGATTTTTATTTAATTTTTGTTTTTCTTTTGATTTCTTTCTTCCAATTCCATTGTCTTGAATTGTACATTCAAGTATATTGTTTCCAATTAATGAAAATTCTATTATCAATAATGCATTATCTTTCTTTGGCATTAAACCATGCCAAATTGCATTTTCAAGAAATGGTTGCACAATCATTGGAGGTATTTTTATTGTATAATCACTAACTGAAAAATTAAAATTTATTTGATAATCAAATTTGTTTAAAAATCTCATTTTTTCAAGTTCCAAATATGTATGTATTATATTTAACTCTTCAGTCAAAAAAATGAGGTTTTTCATTGAACTTTCTAAAACAAGTCTCATTAGCGAAGCAAAGCTTGTTAAATACAAGTCAGCATCTTCAAGTTTATTACTAAAAAGAAAAAATCTTATTGAGTTTAATGAGTTATACAAAAAATGAGGGTTCATTTGAGCTTTTAATGATAAGCTTTTTGTTAATAGTAGTTTTTTTTCTAATTGTATTTTATTTTTTAAATTTTTATAAGCAAAAAATAGTATTATAAATAAAATAAAAGCACCTATTACATAAGATAATATTATAACAAAAAGAGTTTGAGTAAAATGTTTTTTTATAACAAAATTAATAATAATAGGTTCATTATTAATAATTTCGTTGTCTAATATAGAATTTACAATAAAACTATACTTACCTGGTAATAATGAATTAAACTTTACATAATTATTATTTGTGGTAATATATTTATTATCACTTCCCAGTAGTTTATATTCATATTTTATTTTGTTTGAATGCTTTAGGCTAATAGCTTTAAAATAAAACATAATATTATTTTGATTCGATTTTAATAGTAAATTATTATTATTTGGATACACACTATCATTAACTAAAATACTATCAATAAATATTTTAGTGGATATTTTATTGTTGTATATTTTTTGTGGATTAAAACAAACTATACCGTCCGCTGTTCCCAACCATATTCTATTATTACTTTTTGATATATCTTTTATTTCATTTGATGGCAGCCCGTCTTTGACAGTATATTTTGTGATACTATAATCAACTTGTTTTATATTATTAAATACGATCTTATTTAAGCCACTATTGGTAGCTACCCATATAGTTGAGTTATTTTCAACAAATATATTATTAATAAAATTACTGGTTAAACCATGTTTTGATTCTATTTGATAAAATAATTTATCTATTTTAATCAGCAACCCTTCTCCTTTAGTTCCTATAATAAGATGATTATCAAGAATTTTTAAATCTGAAATTCGATTTCCTAATAATTTATTATTTTTCTTTAAATCATATATTTTATCCTTAGTGATTTTGTATAAACCACTTAGTGTTCCCAACCAAATATTATCTTTTTTATCATGTAGAATCAATTTTATTTTTGATTTAAGTTTATAATTATATTCGTAAACTTTATTTTTTGTTAGTAATTTTGTGTAACCACCATTTTGAGCAATAATAATTGAGCTGTCGAGGTCAATAGTTAATGAATTTCCATATATATTTTTAATTAATTTTTTTTGTATTCCTTTTTTGTTATATAAAAATAATTTATTACTCAATATCCATAAATTATTTGACTTTATCAAAATATCATTTACAATATAATTTGGTTTTTCACGAATTTTAAACTCTTTAATTTTTAATATTTTTCTATTGTCAATATCACCTTTAAAAATTTTTTTATTTATTGTAGAAAAAAACACATTTTTATTATCAGTTTCAATAGAAACTATATTAAAGTTATCAAAACCAGTTTGTTTGTTATATACTGTGAATTGTGGATATGACATTGTAAATATTCCAGCATCTGTTGTAGGAAACCAATATGTACCCTCGTTGTCTTGAAATACTTGTGCTGGTATTTTTCCCTTTAATATATTGTGTGGTTTATTATTAAGGTTTTTATTTGTATACATATAAATACCCTCATACATAACACTTATCCAAAAATTATTCTTTTTATCAATAAATAAACCTGATATGTTATTTTTGTATTTTATTCTGCTTACAATTTTATTATTTTTAATTCTAACTAAATTGTTTAAATCTGAAATTAAATAATCTCCAGTATCAATTTTACAAAAAAAACGTTTTATTCCACTTTGAAATTTATCTATTTTAATTTTAACAAATATTTTTCCATTTTTGGAATAAACATTTTCTTCACCTTTTAGCGTATCAGGTCTATAATTTAGTTTATCCCAAATATAACCATCGTCTTTATCAATAAAAAACAATGTGAAATTTACATTGCTTTGTTTTTGCTTTTCAATAATAATTTCTTTATTATTATATATTTTAAACATACTTCCAAAGGAAGGCATTATCCACATTGTATCTTGATTATCAACATACAAATGTTCAATATAATTATTTTTAAGTATTGAGATTATTGTATCATTTAATGGGTGTTTGTATATATTATTATTTTTATAAAAACATAAATCTCCACTAAAAGCAGAAAACCATATTCTGTTTTTTCTATCTTTTGTTAATCTAATTGTTGCATTACTATGTAAACCCTCTTTTATTGTAAATATTTTAAAATCTATACCATCGTATCTATAAACACCTTCATTTGTTGCAAACCAAATATAGTTTTTATCATCTTGAAGCATATCATATATCTCAAGACTTGATATTTTTGAATTAGGTTTAAATTTATTTAGTATTGAATATTGTGAAAAGCTTGAATTTACAAAAAAAAGGAAAGTTATGATTGTAAGAAAGTAACTTTTGGTTTGTATTATATTCTGCTTTTGTTTAAACATTAGTTTTAGGAGCTAAGGTCTTCGACCTATTAATTAATATAAGGTCTTCGACCTATTTATAGTTGCTTGCGCATTAGTACAAAGATAATCTAAACAGGAAGTTACGGATAAGTAAATATCTAAAAACTTTTGTAACAATACTTATGTTTAAATAAGTGCGTAAGCAACATTAAGTAGGTCGAAGACCTTAAAAATTGAATTTCAACTGATAATCAATCAATTTAAAACTTTTTCTGTGATATTTGCTAATTCCATAATCTACAATAGCCTTTCTATGCTGTTTTGTTGGGTAGCCTTTGTTTTGGATCCAATTATATACTGGATATTCTTTATGAATTTTATACATAAGTTCGTCCCTATGAGTTTTAGCTATAATAGATGCTGCGGCAATTGACATGTATTTCGAATCGCCTTTTATTATACATTTGTGTGGAATTGATTTATATTTCAGAAAATAATTTCCATCTATTATTAAATATTCAGGTATAGGTTTTAGTTTACCTATTGCTATATGCATAGCTTTTATTGATGATTTAAGAATATTTATTTTATCAATAGTCTTATTATCAACAATACCAACCGCCCAAGCAATTGCATCTTTTTTTATTATTTCACAAAGTTTTAGTCTTTTACTCTCTAATAATTTTTTAGAATCATCTAACTCTTCATTAATATAATTTGAAGGCAAAATTACTGATGCTGCAACAACTGGACCAGACAAGCATCCTCTTCCTGCTTCATCACACCCTGCTTCTATATAATTGGCTGCAAAATAATTTTTTAACATAAGGGGAGGTCTTTGACCTTTTTAATATTGCTTACGCATGATAAGTGATGGACAATAAATAATTTTGTTTTTTATATTATGTTGTTTATCAATCGTAAGCAAATTGTCCATTATTCATTACTTAATAAAGCATTGATTTTATATTAGCTCTTACTAAAAAAACCACTATATACAAAATTGTACACAATGGTTTTTTATCTTATAATAAGGTCTTATACCCTATTAAGTACTTACAAAAAAATTTCGACATTTACTTATTCATAATTTTCTGATTAAATAGTCTTTGTACTAATGCATAAGCAACTATAAACAGGTCGAAGACTTTATTCTGTTTTTGTTTCTTTTTTATCATTTTCTATCTGAGTTTTCACCTGATTTTTTGTAGGTACAGTTGGTTGTGAATTAAAATTAGAAGCATTATTAACTTGCTCTTGTATAATTGATTGTCTATTATCATCTATTTCTCTTGGTATTGTTATACTCGACAATATACTAAAAACAAGTAAAGCTACTGCTAAAGTCCACGTTGCTTTTTCTAAGAAATCAGTAGTTTTTCTAACTCCCATTATTTGATTTGATGATGAAAAGTTTGATGCTAATCCTCCACCTTTAGAATTTTGAACTAATACTATTAATATTAATAAAATACTAACAATAATAATTAATACTGAGATTAAAACATTCATAATTATGTGTATTTAAGGTTATTATTTTGATTTTTATAAGCTTAATTTTGTTCAAATTTAACTTTGCTTTTTTTTATATGCATAAGCAAGTTCAACAGACTTGTAAAGCCTTAATTTTTTATTTCCTTTATTCGGTTCGCAAAGTAAGTCTTTTTTTTCGGAAACTTCAAAATTAATTTATTAAAAATATCAATTGCTTTATCAAAATATTTTTGTTTAACATATAGTTCTGCTAATGACTCGGTTATAAATATATCTTCGTTTGTATTATCTATATTTGTTAAATTTGCAAGCTCATTATTATTACTATCTATTTTGTCATTTTTTATTTTTATTCTTGGTTTATTTTGAATAAACTTATCTATTAATTTAGTTTTGTTGTTATTTTTTTTGTTTACTTTTATTTCAGTAAGTTTATTTTTTGAACTTTGCTTATCTTCTGTATTTTCGGAGCTTTGCTTTCTTTTAGAAATTCGTTCTAATATTTTGTTCGCGGCACTCAATTTTTTTTTGTTTTCCTTTTGTAAAGCTAATTGTTTTTCGTTCTCAATTCTTTCAATTTCAATTTTTTCTTTTTCGATTAGTTGTTTCTCTTTTCTTTCTTTTTTCTGCTTTTCCTTTTGTAAAGCTAATTGTTTTTCTTTTTCAATTCTCTCTGCCTCAATTTTTTTATTAAACTTTAAACCTCCATTGTTCTTTAACTTAGATATTTTATTATAAATATTTTTTGATAAATCAGAATGTAATTTATCTTCTTCTTTATTTTCATTTTTTTCTATGGGTTTATTTATTGATTCAACTTGTTTTGTTTTACCATTGTTTTTTTCTTTTACTTCTTTTTTGTTAAATAATACATCAATGATAGCATCATGTTTTTCTAAAGATTTTTTATTAGTATACAATTTTTCAGTTTTTTTTGACTTATCTTTTTCAATTATTTTTTTTGATTTTTCTTTACCATTATTTCTAATACCTCTTGTTGTATAAGTTTTTTCTTTTTTCTCTTTCTCAATTTTTTGATTACTATTTATAATTTCTTTAGTTTGAGATTTGGCATTATTTTTAGCAATATTTTTTTTATCTAATTCTTCTTTTTTCTCAACTATTTCTGTTTTAATATTTTCATCTATTGTTTTTTTATTATTAACATTAGAATGCAATTTTTTTAAATCAGATAAAAAAATTGTTGAAAGTTTAAGTTGTTTATTATATGATTGATTATTTGCTTTACGTAAATTTTTTACATATAAAATTCTTGCAGTTTGAAAAAAAGGATATTTATTCAAAAGCTCTTCCAAAGTATTAATACATTCTTTGTCAAACAGTTCTGGATTTTTTAAATATTCAAAAAAATGTTTTTGCATTGTCTTGTTAATTATTTATATCTCAAAAAATAATCTTTATAAAATAAGGAATCGTTAAAAAATAACTTTCCGATTTCTTTTTTATAAGATACTTATATTTAGGTGTAAACCAATTCGTAATTCGTAATTTATAATTCGTAATTTCCTAAGTGTTTTTTTATATAAACATTTAGTTTACCAGTTCACAAAAGATTTATTAAAAATATCTTCTGTTAGTAAATCAATAATTTCATCATTTAATGCTAACTCAACATCATTTAGATTTGAAGAGCTAGGATAATCGGCATATCTTGAAAATGTAGTATTATAACTTAGTGTTTCGTCAATAGAACTAATATATTTTATTGATACAGTTATTGTTAACCTGTTAAGCGCAGCTTGTTCTCCTGCTACTATACCCATTGGTTGATTAACATATGATGTTATTATACCTTCAAAATGTAGATCCCCTATTCCATTTATTAAATCTAAAGTCGTTCTGGAGATTATCTTATCTTTAAGGTCTTCTGTTACCCCCTGACTTAAAGATGGTTGTATTATTTGAGCTTGGTTTTTAAAAAAAGCTACTGATACTGTTTTTGCATCTGGAGGAATGGAAGCTCCTGTAAATGAGTATATTCCACAGCTCATAAAATTTATAGTAGCAAATAATAATATATATATTTTATTTGAAAACATATGTTAATATAAAATAATGTATAGAATTTATTTAATATCGTATTCTTTAATTTTTCTGTACAAAGTACGTTCCGAAATTCCTAATTCGCTAGCAGCAAGTTTTCTTTTACTGTTGTGTTTTTCTAAAGCTTTTTTTATTAATTCAATTTCTTTAACTTCGAGTGAAAGTGATTCTTCAATTATTTCTTGAGTATCCTGAATATTTGTTTCTTCATTTTGAGGAATATCATAGGCTTTAATTGACGAAGGTTCAAAATTATCATCAATTTTACTAAGTCTTTGTATGTAATGTTTTGTTTTATCCTGAATATCAATATTATCAGAGTCTCTATTCATCAATTCACCTACTATTTTTTTTAATTCATTCATATCTTTTTTCATATCAAAAAGAATTTTATATAAAATTTCTCTTTCAGATGAAAAAGTTTTATTATCAACAGTATTATACAAAATAGGTAATCTTTCTCCGTCATAAACAGGTAAATATGTTTTTATTTTATCGGCTGTTATAAATCTATTTTGTTCAATAACTGATATCTGTTCAGTTACATTTTTAAGCTGTCTAATATTACCTGGCCATCTATATTTTGATAAAATATGTATTGCTTCCTCGTCTAATTTTATTGATGGCATACGATATTTCTCAGCAAAATCTTGTGCAAATTTTCTAAATAATAAATAAATATCACTTGCTCTGTCTCTTAATGTTGGGATATGAATTGGGACTGTATTTAATCTATAATATAAGTCTTCTCTAAATTTATTTTCATGAATAGCCTTAATTACATTTACATTAGTTGCAGCAATAACCCTTACATTTGTTTTTTGTACTTTAGATGATCCTACTTTCATAAACTCACCTGATTCTAATACTCTTAGTAATCGAACCTGAGTAGATGTAGGCAATTCAGCTACTTCATCTAAAAAAATAGTTCCTTTATTTGCAACCTCAAAATATCCTTTTCTTTGCTCATGTGCTCCAGTAAAAGCTCCTTTTTCGTGACCAAAAAGCTCCGAGTCTATTGTTCCTTCTGGAATTGCTCCACAGTTTACTGCTATATATGAGTTATGTTTTCTTGCACTCAAGTTATGGATAATTTTTGGAAATGTTTCTTTTCCTGTTCCACTTTCTCCAGTAATTAATACCGACAAATCTGTATTAGATACTTGAATAGCTATATCAATAGCCCTACTTAATTGTATTGAACTTCCAATTATTCCAAATCGTAGCTTTATTTTTTGAACATTCATTGTGTTTTTTTTGTTTTAAATATGCTATGCATAAGTACTCTAACTAAATTTTTTAAGCACTTGGGTAATTTACTGACTAAAAGCATATATCTAATAGTATAAAACGGGTCGAAAACCTTAAGTACTGTTACAAAAGTTTTTCGACATTTACTTATTCATAACTTCCTGATTA
>JAOZVK010000026.1 GCA_029938185.1 Bacteroidales bacterium
AACACAATAAAAAAAGAATAAAATTAGAACTAATAATATTGTTGTAATTTATTAAATTTTATAAGTCCAGCCCACGGCAGTCTCAGTTAGATGATAAAATGATGAAAGGTAAATATCTGTGCTACTACTCAAGCGATTATTTCGCTTCTTAATATGCCGAAAAACACCATCGGTACAGATTATTATAAAGACTTAAATTTATTTGTAGAAAAAAGATCTTCTTCTTTACCCCAAAAAATAAAATATTGTCGTGTAGATAATTATACTATAAACGGTTATAAACTTACATTTTAAATTACTTAATTTCAACTTTGACAAAGGTTAAAACTTTGTCAAAGTTAAATAGGCTACTTATAATGTTAAAAATATTTAATCGTTACTTAAATACACTTTTTTACTATAACTTTTATAATTTACAATAATTTGAATTAAATAAATCCCACTTACAGAATTAATTTGAGCATTTATAAGATTACTTTTAAAATCTTTTTGGAAAACAATTTTTCCTTGATTATTATAAATCAACATTCTACTATTTATAATTTCACTATCATTAATGCTTGCAATAACATTGTTTCCATTTGAATATATAGTTACAAAATTATCGCCAGTAGCATTTAAAATATCATCTTTTGTTAATGCTTTTGGTGAAAATATAACTCTAAAACGTTCAGTAATTTTACCAGATTTTGTATAAAATTTATATGGACTATCTTGGCTTAAATCATGTAAATTTTTAAGCAATCTATCTTCAAGGTAAATATATGTATCGGATTCAAAATTCTCTAATTTTACCTTATTAAATTCATACTCACCTTCTAATGTAATATCAAAGCCTATTGGAATTGTTTTTCTATCAAATTCGCCATACCTTAATGTTGGAAGTGCTTGTATTGCATAATCTTTTTCGTTTAGTTTTGAATATAATGCAATATTTTTGTTTCCTTTAAATTTTTCGCCATCATACATCCTGTCAACACCTTCTGTTGCATCATCTATAAATGATAGAAGTGTTTCATTATACAATCCTTTTTGGTTTGATAAACTGATTTTTAGTTTTTGTATTGTAAAATTATTACCACGTTTATAAAACTGTGTTGTATTTTTGACTCTTTGAAAATAATTAAATAATAAATTTGAAGTACCAACATTTGTTTTCTTTACAAAAAATGCTTGCATTGATGATATATTACCGTTTGGTTCAACTCCTGCGCCAGTTCCTACAGCTCCTGCACCGTTCCAAGTTGCATAATCCTCAGAAGAATAATCATTACCTGAACCATCATCGTCCCAAAAATATAGAGTACCTCCTATTTCATCTGAATTATCTGTTATGAATTTATCTGCCGAAATTGCCGAAGGGTATGGGTTACCAACTAAATTCCAGCCTTTGCTTGGTTCATCATGTGTTGATCTTATAATTGGTATTTTTTGGTCACCACCAGTACCAGTAAATATACCACTTGCGGCTCCAGTAAATACAATGGTTGGGCTACTGTCAAAATATACTATATAACCAGTTCCAACAGTTAAGATACCCGGAGTTTCATCTGTAAAAGGATTTATCCAATTGTCCATATAAACAGCATTTGCAATTGTTTCGTCGAAATAATATAAATTTTTATTCCAATATGGAGAAGCATAAGCATTTGTCAATAAACTTGAGCTTTGATTAGGTAATGGAGGAGTGAAATAATGATATTTTACTGATTTTAAATATCTTTCAATTTTTGCTGTACCACTTCCAGTAATTGTTCCAGTATTTAACAGTGAGCCATCGGATTTAATATTAAAAGTTCCATTTATAATCATATCACCACTTACATTAAGCAATTGTTCTGAGTTTATTGTTAAAACAGAATTGGCATCTGAAGTTAAATTGTTACATACTGCTTCTGCTGCACCAATTACAACCGGGTCGTTTGTAACATCGTGTATTATTACATTAGTTGTAGAGTTGGGAAGTAATTCACATGCCCAGTTTTCGCTATTTCCCCAGTCTGTATCAGTTATTCCTGTCCAATAATCATCACCATTTGAACCTGTAGGATTAAATTCATCGGCACCAATATCTTTTCTTGTTGTTGGTGTATTTCTGTCATCTCCGTCATAATCAACATCTATACCAACATCTTCGGCAAAGCCATTCCATAAACAAGCATCTGCTGGATTTATGTGTAAGTCTCCTGTAGCTATATCGATAAATGGAAATTCAGTAAATGGAGGTTTCGTTTCAAAACTATTAGCATCTCCACTACTTGATGTTTGCCATTGTGTTAATGTTCTTTCGGTGACTCCAAATAAACCAATTTTTGAATCATCAACACTATATAAATTATTATAGTTTGATGTCCAGCCAGTAGTTTTTCCATTATTTGCTATTGCATAATGATTATTTGAACCTCCTGTTCTGAAATTTGAAAAAATATTATTTTTTAAATTGACAGCAGATAAATTGACATCAGGTGGTTTACTTGCACGATAAAAAGCATAAGAATTGCCTCCTCCACTTGCAGTTCCTTTGATACAAACCGAATTAAACCAAATATTTTTTGTTGATGCATCGGCACTTGTTGGAACGTATATACCATAATAAATTGGGTTTTCACTGTCAGTACCAAGAGTTATCATATTATTTGACAATCTACCTCCTGATAAATTATTTATTAATATTCCACTTGCCGAAGTTCCGCCTATATTTTTGATATTATAGATTTTATTTTTATCTATTTTTACATTTCCTGCATTTTCTGAAACTCCTGCAACATTAGTAGATGCTCCCGTACAATTCAAATTATATATTGTATTACCCGAAACTGTAGCTGTTGTAGTTCCGTTTAATAATACTCCTTGCAATGCTAAATTTGTTGTACTCGTATTAGTTGAAGCAGAGCTTATATTATATATATTGTTTGCCGAAACTGTATGAGTTCCACCTGATAAATATATTCCTACAAATGAATTATTTCCGCTTGCCGAAACTGTATTATCATGAATTGTAATATTTTGCACATTTCCACTACCACCATTTATTTTTACTCCAGAAAAAGTAATATTATCAGCAATAGTAAGATTATTGATTGTGTGATCTAAAATTGAAACACTTGTCCCTGCTGATTTTATGCAATTTACATCTCCTAAGCCTGAAATATTGAGAAATCTATTATTTTGAGCTGTAATTCCTGAACCTCCATTAATATTTATTCCATTAGTTTCTCCTGTGCCGGAGTTTCTTACAGCATTTGAGGTATTCCCAATTATATTAGCTGTGGTATTTCCAATGTTTGAATTGTCGCCGCTAACAACTATAGCATTTAATGTTCCTGTACTTGTTAGAGCAATATTTTCAATAGTATTTGCTTGAATTGAGGCAGAAGCACCTGTCGATTTTATACCCGAAAAATCAATTGTATTTACAGTTGTAATGTTTTTAACAATATTGTTTGTTAGTGTTGCACTGGCTGCCGATGACCATATTCCATTAATATCTCCTTTTCCATCTAAATAGCCTATAATGCTATTTTCGATTGTAGCTGTACCACCGGTTACTCTAATTCCATTTGTTGAACCTGTTCCTGCATTACTTATAGTATTACCAGAAGTTCCTATAATATTGCTTGTTGTGTTTCCGAGTGTAGCAGTTCCTCCAGATACCATTATTCCATTAAATTCTGTATTAGCTCCTGTATTTGTCATACTTATACCTTCTACTTTATTATCATCAACTGTTATGGTTCCATTTGTGAGTCCTATTGCTGTAAAAGTGACATTATTAGCTATATTACAATTATGAATAGTATTGGATTTTATTTCGCTAGGGCGATTCTCTTCAGCATATATACCATAAATTTCACCATTTCCATTAATATTTGAAATATCGGTGTTGTATATTTTTGAATTATCTTCATTTGTTGACAGTACAACAGCACTTGTTCGTGCAGTTCCACTATTTGACAATCCTGTTATCTTATTTCCTGTCGTTGTTCCAAACAGTACACTCCCATCTGCAAAATAAAAACCATTCAAATAAGTATTTGCACCAGTATTTGTAATACTTATATTTTTAGCTTCATTGTTTTGTACAGAAATTGTAATTCCATCATCGTCTGTATCATAAATACTGTGAGCTGTTAAAAAATTATTTCCTGTATGTTCGATATTTTCAACAATATTATTGTGATAGTTCCCCACAAATTCATCTCCTGTAATTCTTATACCCCAAGTACCAGCATCTCCTCCAAAAGTAATTTTATCAGCCAGATTGCTACCACCAACAATATTATTTGTTACATTAGCGGTTCCTTTATTTAGCCAGATACCTGCACTTTTTACATTTGTACCAGATTGTGAGAAGTTTAATGCTTTTACAATATTTGCATCTACTGTATTTGTAGTCTCATTTGTAAAATTAACATAAATACCTCTTTTATTTGATTTTCCATTTACAGAAGTAAGATTCGAAACTGTATTACTTGATATGCTTACAGCACCATCTCCACTGTACCAAATACCAGCCAAACCATTATTTCTATTATTTTCTAAATTATCAACAATATTTCCAGTAATATTTGCTTTTCCACTTATCGAATATATTCCTCGCATATAATCACCTGTACCAGATTCGGAACAAATAATATTTTTAATAGTATTGTTTGTGATTTCAGAAACAACAGTATTGTCACAACTAAGATAAATGGCATTAAATTCGTCTCTATAATCGTTCTCCATTGCAGCACCACCTAAATTTATGTTTGAGCCACCTATTTTATTATTATTAATTGTGAAGCCCGAACCACTTTCAATTTGAATAGCTGCTTTTAAATCAGTTCCTACAAAAGTATTATAAATTGTGTTGTCAGAAATTGTCCAACTATTATTATTATGAGAGGTAGCCCAAATACCTATACTTTGAAATTCGGATATTTCATTATTTGTAATAGAAATATTTGAATTATCAGCTCCCTCACCATATGAATAAATTAAATTTTTTGATGGATTTCCTGTATTTTTGGTTATAACATTATGGTCAATGACAATATTCTTATTCCCAGTTGGTAATGCTACTGTTGTTTTGCCAAAATAAATTACTCCATAAGGATGAATAGCATTAGATGCTTTCATTGTTACATATTTTATAGTGTCACTTTGTGCATCGTTTTCAAATGTAAAAACCGATTGGTCAGTATCTTCATGTACAAAACTTAGCCAAGAGTTTCCGTCTGGTACATCATCAACATTATAATACTGTCCATCAATTGTATACCTATCACCTCCATCAAAACGTATCATATTTGCATCGGGAGTAGAAGTACAAGTTAATATTTGGGGACTTGCTGCATAACTTCTTATTCTTATATTGTATGGTCCTCCTGAACTCTCTGTAAATTGTTCAATTGCAACAGTAGCAGGTTCTGTAGTATTGCCAACAATATAAGCTATTACATTTTTATCAATTAACATTGCATTCATATTATAAAAAAAATCTTGTGCTCCAGTTAATGTTTGAAAGTCGCAATTTTTTTCTAAAGTTGAGTTGTTACAATCAGTATTATTACCAATAGTATAACTTGCTGCCGGAAATACACAAACTGTAAAAGCATCAATATTTACATCACTATCAGGATAAGTCTTAATTACATTAGTATGATCAGGACTGTTATTATCAAATTTAGAATATCCAATATTTGGCGATGCTGAATAAGTTGAGCGGTCTTGTGCTACAAAATAATATTCATAAAAATTACTTTTAGCTAGTCCAGTAAGTGTAAAAGTCCATTCACTTGTAAAAACATTGTTTGTTCTTGCTTGGCTTACAATTTTTCCTGCAAGATTAGTCCAAGGAGACCATTCAGCGTCATCTTTATATTTATTTCTATAATAAACACGAGGCACTAATTCTTCAGTTTCATTAATACCAGAACCTTGATCGATAATTGTAACACGAATTTCTACACTTGTTGTTCCACAAGTTTGTGGGTCTATTTGGGTATAAGTAAAATATGGAGTATATATATCAACCGAAAGGTCAAAAGTATAATCTCCTGCATCGGCACCAATATCAGTTGCTGTGAATGATGAACGTATATCTTCATCATAATCACGTGTAATAGTGGCAATATCAATCCCCATTCCTTCTGCTGGACTTGTGCCAGTAAGATGCAAATCGGTAGTTGAATTACTACCATTGGGAAGAGCAAAATTTGGACTACCAAAACCGGAATGTAAATCATTACCATTATTTGCATAAGCTTGTATTGAACGTAAATCAACTAACTCAATGCCATCTAAACGAGCCAAAACTCCACCCGAATTTGCTGTTGTATTCACATTATATATATTATAGTCTGTTGTTACAACTTCATTGTATGATAAATTCATAGTATAATGTCTTCCCTCAGATGCTGGTAATGAATTTTGTCTTACATTAACAAATATATTATTTTTCATCTTACTCAAAGAAGTTTCTTTTTTGTAGATACAAAAAGTACTGTCGATGCTAGCAATTCCTTCGGGGTCAGTTGCTGTTCCTCCAATATAAATTGAGTTATGATAAAAATCAATAGGGGCATCAATATTATAATTAATTCCATACATTCTTAATGGTTGATTTATGGCTGTACCATTTTCATCAAAGCCCAATTGTATCATATTATTTGTAATAATATCGGGATAGTCTGTTTTTGTAGTTCCAGTAATATATATGCCTGTAAAAGTAGCATCTTCATTTGTTGAATGAGTACTGAAATTGTGAATAAAATTTCGAGAAACATCTGCAGCTTGGGTTTCACAAGAGCGATAAACTATACCAGTTATTTTAATATTTGCGGCATCATTAGTTCCTCCTCCATCGTCATGATTATTTTTTAATCCATAAATTTTGTTATTTATTATTTGCTGATTTTCAGAAGCAGAATATCTAGCAATTCCTACTATACTCGAACTATAACTATTTGATGCTAAACGTGAATATGTTGTTAAATTATAAATTTCATTATTATTAATTGTATTGGTTCCTCCGTCTGCATAAATTCCACATAAACGATTTTCACCACCTGTACTAATTGAATTATTTGTAATATTTGCAATAGTATTATTTGAAATAGATGTAACATCTGAGCGGTAATTATATATTCCGTGAACACGTTTCCAGTATGTATCACCAGTAAGCCCCATATTTATACTATTGCTTTGTGTGGTGCTACCAATAACATTATTTGAAATTGTATAATCAGATTTTGCATTATTTTTATTAGTATAAACTCCCACAAACCATATATGAACATTATTTGCACTTATATCAAATCCTCCAATATTATTGTATCTTATTGAAACAGGTTGAGCTGCACCTATCCATATTGGTATTATCCTAGCACCCTCGCCATGAGAAGTAATTTGAATAGGATAAGTTGCAAAATTACCAACCGAGCCTATTGTATTTCCATTTTCTGATGTACCAACATCAGCATCTCCTCCGTTTATACAAACAGCACTAAAAAAACCTTCTACTGCATTGGTGCTATACGAATTAAATTTTATTCCCGAGATTATATTGTTTATAATATCGCTAGCATTCCCGTTTACTGTATTCAAATATATAGCTTTAAAATCGCATAATGAACTATTAGAACTTGTTATATCTGTAAACCCTGTGCTGGTATTACTGGAATAGCCTATTATATTACCAGCAATTGTATAATTGTATCCACTATTTATTGATATTCCATAATAAGTTTGATTTTCGGTAAAATCTCTTTGGGCTGTTTGATATAATTTATTATTTGAAATTGTCCAATCAGTATTATTCGCACCAAGATATATACCTTTTGGGTCTTCTGTAGCACTAAAAAAATCATAAATATTACAAGCATTAACAATATTGCCACTATTAGTTTTATCAGAAGTACCAGCCGAGTAAATTCCAATGGTTGGTGTTGAGCTTAAACCGGTAATATTGCAATATTCAATTGTATTGTTATCGTTTCCGTTTGTTCCAGTTGTTGTTCCAAATTTAATAATTCCGTTATCTGTTTCCGTAACATCAGATTGAATTTTCAGATATGAGAGTTTATTGTTATTTGCATCGTTAATAAATTCAAAGACATTGCTTGGTGTTGCATCGTTGTGTGCAAAAGTCCATTCAATATTGGTTCCTGCTCCATTTGGGCGACCATCAAATGTAAGTGCATCAATATTATTTATATATATAATTGCACCTTCGCCCGATGAGTTTTGACTTGTTTCGATATTAGTTACTCCTGCTCTTGGTCTTATTACCACAGCATCATCGCTTTCAACTTTCATAAGAGTGTTAAAATCTACTGGAAAAGTTTCGGCATTGTCAGTATAAGTATTAAGCATTTCAAAAACTACAATATCTTTTACATATTTTATACGTAGTTCGTCAGCAACTGCTGTTAAGTTATCGTAAAATCTTGTATTATCAGGGTTTATGGCAGCATCAAATAGTCCAACATAATATGTACCTTCGAGTGGTTCTACTGCACCTATACAGAGATAAGTTATAGCTTTAGTTGCACGTCCAGCAGTTTTAAACTCCTCCGATTGAATTGTTGAAGTTGTCAATATTCTTCCTATTGCATCGTATGTTCCATTAATTTTGGTATTACTTTGTGCCATAGTATAAACAGGTGGAGGAGAGTTTGGTACAGGGTATGTTAATCGCACAGTTGCAAGAGCATCAAGCGAAACACTTGATAATTCGTTAATTATTTTCCAATGCATACCCTCTGTTGCCAAAGGGTGTGCCATCCCACTTCCACCTGTTGCTGCTGCTGCTATTGGTGTATTGAAAAATTCAGCAGTAAGATAGCCCGTTCCAGTTCCTGTTGTACTAATACCAAATAGTTCTACCATTCTAAAATCAGTTTTCCCAACAGGGAAATCATAATCAACAGCACTTGCATTGTTTGGTATCGCTCTACGCAAAGGTCCTTGAATATAATTTGCATCAGTCCCACCAACAAGGTTTGCAGGGCTTGTACCAGAAACTGTTAGAAGTCCACTTCCTGCTGCGTTTGTATAAACATGTCCATCGGTTAAGTTTATAGTTGTTGCTCCTATGTCGTTAGTTAGTGTTACTCCTGTTGAGGAGGTGTTGTTGAAAGTTAATTCGGGTAAATTAGCTGTAAATGTACCTGTACCTGAGTATGTTTGTGCTACTGTTCCTGCGAATTTTAAATGACAATAGCCGTTTGTCGAATTGGCATCTGTTCCGTTTATTTCACCATTATTTATGACATTTTCGTATATTGTTATTTCTTTTCCTCTTGTTCCTCCTCTTCCATTAAAATCAAAAATACCATCGGTTATAGTAAGGTTTTGTATCGTTATATTTTGGTCATAAACTCTTACAATTCTATTATTTGCAGCTGCATTTGGGTTGTTTATAATTATATTTCCTAAATCTACAGGCAATTGATAACAACGTATAGTAAAATCTTTATCGGCGACACCATTTGTCGAGCCCCCATCACCAAAAACAATTGTAGAACCTGCAAAATTTCGTGTACCTGGTGTAGTATTATTTAAAATTTCCAAATCAGATTGGTTCCAGCCTGTTGAAGTAGCCTTGGGGTCTATAAAAGTTAAAGTACCTCCAGTAAAATTAACATCTGTATTATATTGAATTTGAAAAACATCAACATCCCCAAGATTAGTCCCTCCTACATCAGTGCGTTGTGGGTCAATGTTGAAATTACCACCTGTCATGGCAAAAGAGGTAACTTCTGTTCCTGTTCCGTTTTGAAAACTAACTTGTCCATAAACATTAACCGTTCCGTTTGACATTGTAAAACTTCCTCCTTCTCCATTGTCATCACCATTGCCTGTTGCTTGAAATAAATCATTTCCATTTCCTACATTGAGTGTTCCTCCTGTTATTGTTAAGTCTCCTGTTTCATTATCTTCATCACCATCCATATAAAAATTACCACCTACAGTTACAATACCACTGGATATTAATACATCTTGTTCCATATCAAATTTACCTGAAATAGCTAAAGTTCCTCCGTTGATTTGGTTGTTTGCTGTTGCTGTTTTAATAATTTGAGTATATCCATTAATTATAATATCTCCACCATCAAGTTGTAAAGTTCCTCCATCGTACACTTGCATAAAATCATCACCATCACCAACAGTAATTGTACCTAAATCCATTTCCAGTTTTCCTGAAATATATAATCTTCTACCAGCAGTAATGCTTCCATTTGTTACTGAGAGGTTTCCATATTCGTCCCCTCCGTTGGCATCTACTAAAAAATCACGTGTGGCATCAATTGTTCCACCAGTCATTAGTAGATTTTGTTCTATATCAAAATCAAGAACAGTATTAATTGTTCCTCCGTTCATTTTATTATTTACTGTTGAAGCTCCATCAATTAAAAATGAATTTCCTGCATTAAATGTTCCTGCATCTATTATAAATTCGCCTCTTGATTGAGCACTTCCTGTATTTGCCCAATTGATTACTGCACCTGTATGATTTAACCAAAAACGTCCAGTAGTTGAATTTATCCATTGACTATTAGAATATGGAGTAAGATTACTATTTGACGAGAGTTTAAAAGTTCCATTTTCTACATAAAGTCTGTTTCTATCATTTCCATCAGCTTCATTAATAGTAATTTCACGAAGTACTTCAAGTGTTGCAGTCATATCTGCGCCTTTGTTTACGGTAAGTTCATAAAATTCGCAAGTTGCACTGGTTCCTGTAATGCTTGTGTTTGTAGTTCCTCTGAATCGAACAAATAATCTTGCTTCTTTACCTGAGTCTTCATTAAAACCATCAAAATTACCAGTTGCAATAAGGTTTCCATATATATCCAAATATCTATTAGTAGTTGTAGTTGGTGTTTGGTATGTAGTAAAAGTAGCACCTGAATTAACAGTAAAGTCTCCATAAACATAACAACTTCCACTTGGAGTAGCCATTTTCGCATTTGAAGTATTATCAATAACAAGGTTTGGCATTCTACCTTGTATTTGAAAATTAAAATCTCCAGCTGTAGCAGAAGTTCCAATATTTAATGTTCCTCCAGTTATGTTTGTATTTGCCTCTGTTGTTTCAACTCCATATTCTCTGTCAGCAGAGTTTGTTTGAATAATATTAATTGTTCCGCCACTCATGGTAAAAGTAGAACTTGCATTTCTAATTCTCATACAATAATCTTCGCCATTGGTTACCGTTTCTGATGCAATATTTAAAATTCCGCCAGATTGGTTATAAGAAATAACATCTCCATCGCTTGAATAAAATGAACCACTAACATTTATAGTTCCGCCTTCAAAATGAAAGCTTGAACCTGTTTCACAATTAAGTCGTTGCGGACTTGTTGTTCCAACATTTAAAACACCTGCACTAATTTTTAATGTCGCATATATTTGAAATTGACCATCCTGCGCCTGAACTGTATAATAATCATTCTGGAGCCAAAAACTTTCATCAGCAGCTAAACTTATATCTGAATCTGCCGCACCCAAAAAAGTTTGCGAACTCATTGCAAAACTACCCGAAAGTTTAAAAGTTCCTGTTGTAATAGTAAGAAATTTTGGAGCAGATGAGGTAATACCATGTACTGAAAAATTTGTTGTATTAAGTTGAACAGTTGCGGCGAGAACATTTTTATTTATTTCAATAGTGTGAATATCAGTAGTTGTACCTGTTCCCGAGAAACTTGCATGTCCTGTTCCTGCAAAAACCAGAGCGGTTCCCGAACTACTATAAAGGTCAAGTATTCCGTTGTTAGTCAGATTTCCGTACACAGAAAGTGTATTTGCATCTCCCTGAAGAGTTCCATTTATTGTCAGGTTTGCACATTCAGCATCAGCTGCGATAGTTACTGTATGCGAAAGTACTGCAACAGCATTAGTACTTGTAGGAATTTGCCCCGAAGTTGCATTTTGCCATGCATCTACATTATATCTTTGCCATGTATTAAAGTCGTTCCAGTTTCCTGTTTGTCGCGATTGAAAATCACCATCTGATTGAGCAAATATTCCTAAATAAAAAAAAACTAAAATACTTGTTAGACTTATAAATCGTTTCATTATTCTTTGGTTTAAATTTTTTGGCTCTTCGAGCCTTTTTACGTTGCTTATGCCTAAATAATTTTACTATTATTGATTATCAGTAAATTAAAAGGCTAAAATAAATTTGGTAGACTTAATTTTTTTAATAATTTATTTGGTTACTACAATTTAGTTGTCACAAAATTTGAACAAATAAATTTTCTACATATTCGATATACGTAATACTTGTGTATAATGTTTCTTTTTTTTGATGAATGGCTTAAAAAAGTACATAAAACAAACATTATAATATTACTGAAAAGTCGGGAAAAGTATGTGTTCATTTCTTAATAGCCTGATTTGCAGGCAATAATAAAAACATAACGTGTTTTTGTAATATTTTGTAAATCAGAGTATTTATGTTAATTAGTGTGCGTCCATAAAGTCAGCAATTTTATAGAACATACCTAAAGGCATTTATGTAATTGGCTTGTTATCAACCCACGATTAGCATCGTGGGTTACCAATATGTCATCGCTTTGCGATTTTATTGACATTATGTATGCACACTAATTAATTAGGCTAAGAACTTAAATCTTTTCTATAACTATCAATAGGTTTGCAAGAGCACATTAAATTCCTATCACCAAATGCATTGTCTAATCTGTTACTTGCTGGCCAAAATTTATTTTCGCTTATCCATTTTAGTGGAAACGCAGCTTTTTGTCTTGTATATGGATGTTCCCAGTTATCACTTGTTACATCAAATGTTGTATGTGGAGCATTTTTTAAAACATTATCAACTCTATCAGCTTTGTTATCACGTATTTCCATAATTTCGTTATATATTGAAATCATGGTCTCAATAAATCTATCCATTTCCTGAAGCGATTCGCTTTCGGTTGGCTCTATCATCAAAGTTCCATGAACAGGAAATGATAATGTTGGAGCATGAAAGCCATAATCCATAAGACGTTTTGCAATATCAGTTTCGCTAACACCTGCAATTTCTCTAAAATTGCGACACTCAATTATCATTTCATGTGCTACAAAACCATTTTCGCCTTTGTATAAAATATCATAATATTTTTCTAAAGAAGCTGCTATATAATTTGCATTTAGAATAGCTATTTTGCTAACTTCGGTCAAACCATCATATCCTAACATTTTTATATATCCGTATGTAATAGGCAAAATGCTGGCACTTCCCCATGGAGCTGCTGCAATTGCATTTATACTTCTTCCACTATCTATATCAACTACTGAATGTCCGGGTAAAAATTCGACAAGATGCTTTGCAACTGCAATTGGTCCAACACCAGGTCCCCCACCACCATGAGGTATTCCAAAGGTTTTGTGTAAATTTAAATGACATACATCGGCTCCTATTTTGCCCGGATTTGTCAATCCTACTTGAGCATTCATATTTGCACCATCCATGTAAACCTGACCACCATTTTTGTGAATAATATTGCACATATCAGTTATCTTTGATTCAAAAACTCCATGCGTTGATGGGTATGTAACCATAAATGCTGCAAGTTCGTTTTTATATTTTTCCGATTTTAGTTTTAAATCTTCAATATCAATATTTCCATTATCGTCGCACTTTACAACTACAACTTTCATTCCTGCCATAACTGCACTTGCAGGATTTGTTCCATGTGCCGATGATGGTATTAATACAATGTTTTTACTGTTGTCGCCACGACTTTTGTGATATGCTCTAATAACCATTAAGCCTGCATATTCGCCAGCTGCACCCGAATTGGGTTGTAACGAAACATCAGCTAATCCAGTAATTTCGCATAAATCATTTTTAAGGTCTTCAAACATTTCGTGGTATCCTTTTGCTTGTTTTTTTGGTATAAATGGGTGAAGTCCACCAAATTCTATCCAACTCAAAGGTAGCATTGCTGTTGACGAATTTAGTTTCATTGTGCAAGAACCAAGCGCTATCATTGAATGGGTTAATGATAAATCTTTTCGTTCCAATTTTTTGATATATCTTAGCATTTCGGTCTCTGAATGATATTTATTAAAAATATCAAATGTCAGATATTTACTTTCTCTAAGATATTGTTTATCGAAATAAATATTTTGTTTTATTTCAATAATTTTATCGACATCTTTTTTATTTGCAATAGCAAAAACATTAATTATTTGATTTACATCAAAAGTGTTTGTAGTTTCGTCAATACTTATACCAATAGTATTTTCATCAAAATATCTAAAATTAATTTTTCTTTCGTCCGTGAGTTTTTTAATTTCATTTATATCAACATTTTCAGGTATTTTAATTTTAATAGTATCAAAAAAGCATTTATTCAATTGCTTATACCCCAGTTCAGATAATTTAATTCCAATAAGCCCTGCAATACTATGTATTCTAAGAGCAATATCTTTAATAATTTCGGGACCGTGATATATTGCATACATACCTGCCATTGTTGCCAAAAGTGCCTGAGCAGTACATATGTTTGAAGTAGCTTTTTCGCGTTTAATATGTTGCTCTCTTGTTTGTAGAGCCATTCTTAAAGCATGGTTTCCATTGCTATCTTTTGATACTCCTATAATTCTTCCAGGAATACTTCTTTTATATTTTTCTTTTGAAGCAAAAAAAGCAGCTGAAGGACCACCATATCCCATCGGAACACCAAATCTTTGGCTTGAACCAAAAACAATATCTGCTCCCCATTCTCCTGGAGGTGTAAGCAATACCAAGCTCATGATATCAGCACCAACTGCAACTAAAGCTTTGTTACTATGAACTTTATCTGCAAATTCTTTATAATTTTCTATATTTCCATCGTCATTTGGATACTGAACCAATGCTCCAAAGTAATTATCAGTAATTTCGAAATCTTTAAAGTTTCCAATATTAAGTTTTATACCTAACGGTGCTGAACGTATTTTCAATAGCTCCAAAGTTTGAGGAAAAGTATTTTTATCGACAAAAAATTCATTAACTCCTTTTTTTACTGCTGCTCTTGCTCTTAGATTAAACATCATAATCATTGCTTCGGCTGCTGCTGTTGCCTCGTCAAGCAAAGATGCATTGGCTAACTCCATTGCTGTTAAGTCCATTATCATGGTTTGGTAATTGAGTAAAGCTTCGAGTCTTCCTTGCGAAATTTCTGCCTGGTATGGTGTATATGAGGTATACCATACAGGATTTTCGAGGATGTTTCTTAATATAACAGACGGTGTAACAGTATCATAAAAACCCATTCCGATATACGAATCGTATACTTTGTTTTTTGATGCTATTTCTAATATTTTTCTATAATATTTTCGTTCACTTATACCTTTATCTAAATTTAAGGGTTTGTCTATTTTAATTGATTTTGGAACTGTTTTGTCAATTAATTCATCTATTGAAGAAACACCTATTTTATTGAGCATTTTTGAAATTTCATAATTTCTTGGCCCATTGTGTCTTGACAAATAATTATCTATTGCCATAGTTTTGATATATTTAGTGAATTATTAGTTTAAAAATTTGATGTAAAAATAATATAAAACTATAAAATGACTAATGACAATTGTTATAAATTTAAAAAAAAATAGACTTTTATGTCTTCTACAGCTACTTATCTAAGGTTGGATATTTGCAATATCTTGCAATAATAATCAAGTGTATTCAGACAAGTTTCAATTTCCACACCTAATGGTTTTTAAAGTTATAAACTGTTATGTGGAAATTGAAACTTGTCCATATTATTACTTATATTCGTTGTATGTTGTTATATTTTTAAAATTGCAATGAAAATCAATAACATAACTGCCTACTGTCGGCGTGGCATTGAATGCCACACCGACAGTTTTAAACAGGCAAAATGTAACAAACCAGTACAGTATTTTACAAAAAACAAATCGGAAAGTTATTTTTTAACGATTCCTATACAGTATATTAAAAAACTTTTTATTATTACTTTAATATATTTACTTTTTGTATTTGTCTATTATTCAGTTATTTCTATTTTTGCGAAATAATTTTATTTTACAAAAAGTGTTCTTATACTTAGGTAATTATTTGAATATAAGTAAAAAGTAACTATTGAGAACTTACTCAGAAAATGACTAATAAATTAACTTTGAAAAGCTAAAATAATATCCAAGTCAAAAACATTAATTAAATACTTATATATATATTTTTACGTTCCATAAACGTATACTAAACTTAAAAATGCCTATGATTATATCTTTACTTTAACAATGATAAGCAGTTATGCATAAGGTTCTATCTGTTTTGTATAAAGTTTATTTATTGAATTTCAGTTAACTATATTTGTAAGCAATATTAAAATAAAATAAAAACTTATTTTAATATTACAGTTTTTTATCCTTATTTATGAAAAAAATATTATTAATATTTTCATTTCTAATACATTTTATATCTAATGCACAAGAAAAATTAGAGTTTGGAATTATAGGAGGTGTTAATTATTATATGGGAGATGTAAATCCTAATAAACTTTTTTATTCACCACAATTAGCATATGGTTTAATAATCAAGCATAATTTTAACGAAAATTATAGCTTAAAAACAACAGGTATCTCTGGAGTATTAACAGGAAATGATGCAGACTTTAATAATTTATACCAAAAAATTAGAAACCACAGTTTTTCAACAAAATATACTGAAATTGCAAGTCAATTAGAATTTTCTTTTTTTCCATTCAATTCATTTGTCGATAAAAAATCAATATCACCATATGTTTCAGCTGGTGTAGCTTTGCTTGTATCAGAAGATCCATATTCACCAAAGTTTAAATTAGCAATACCATTTGGTATTGGTCTAAAATATGCACCAAGCAATAGAATAACCGTATCTTTGGAATGGAATTACAAAAAAACTTTTACCGATTATTTAGATGCACTTAACTATAATGATATAAAGCCCGATAACTTGCCAATTAACAATAAACAAAATACATATAAAAATAGCAAAGATTGGTATTCTTTTGCAGGTATCAGTATTACTTATAAATTTGCAGCAAATAAAAATTCTTGTCCTGCTTATGCGAGACGACATTAAAGCAAAATCATACACAATTGGTGATGTTTTTGAATAATATATTATTAATCTGTGCAGCAAACAGGAGTTTTATCTAATTTTATGTTATTTTTAGTAATTAGATAGGCATACAAAAAAAAATCGAATAGCTTACTGTTTTAAATATTACAGACCTTAAAAATTGTTAATTTAACAATTTTTAATTTATTTTTATTAATATATTTTGTTCTTTTATGACTTTTTAAAGGTCTTCGACCTATTTATAGTTGCTTACGCATTAGCATAAAGGCAACTTAATCAGGATGTTATGAATAAGTAAATGTCGAAAAACTTTTGTAACAGTACTTATATCAAAGTAAATTAGGATTTAGGATAAAACCGAAAGCGTCTGCAAGACTTGTTGGTCTGAACAGGGGTACAAAATATTAACAGGAAAAAAAATACAAAATGTTACCAGTTGTTAGAATCTAAAAACAGGCTACTGTAACAAGACGTAAGTTTCTTTAGTATTATTTAGACAGAATTAACAGGATTTACATGTTTAAAATCCTGTTACGAAATACCTGATAAACAAGACTGTCCAACTTCTGACGGGTAGCCAAAAACATAACAGTTAAATTAGTTCTATGAGCTATAAAAGTATTAAATAATGAATTTTAAAGATAAAATAATAAAAGAGAAACTTCCAAAACATGTAGCAATAATAATGGATGGAAATGGACGATGGGCAAAGCAAAGAGGTAAGAATAGAATTTTTGGTCACAAAAGTGGTGTAAAATCAGTAAAAGAAGTAGTTGAAGCTGCAGGAACTCTCAAAATACAATATTTAACCCTATATGCTTTTTCGACCGAGAACTGGAATCGTCCCAAAATTGAAGTTGATGCATTGATGACATTATTACTTAATTCTATAAATAGTGAAAAAAAAGATTTAATTGAAAATAATATTCAATTAAAAGTAATTGGTAATACAGAAGCTTTACCCACAAAAATTAGACAAAAGATAAGCAAAGTTATTGAGGAAACAAAAATAAATACAGGATTAACTATTGTTATTGCATTGAGTTACAGTTCAAGATGGGAAATAGTAAATGCAATAAAAAATATATCAAAAGAAGTTAAAGAAAACAAAATTGATATTAGTAATATAAATAGTGATTTAGTTTCAAAATATCTTACAACATCAGAAATACCCGACCCTGAATTATTGATAAGAACAAGTGGCGAGTACAGAATAAGTAATTTCTTGTTATGGCAAATTGCATATTCAGAATTATATTTTACAAAAAAGCTATGGCCAGATTTTGGAAAAGAAGAGTTTTATGAAGCAATATACGATTTTCAATATAGAGAAAGACGATTTGGAAAAACTAGCGAGCAAATACTTAGGAAGTGACAAATTAAGTAATTAACAATGAACAATGGATAATTAACAATTTTGCTTACGCTTGATAAACAGCATAATAAAAAAAACAAAAGTGTTGTTTTTATATATCGACCTACTTATGAATTATGAATTATGAATTACAAATTGGTTTACACCTAATATAAAGTATCTTACAAAAAACAAATCAGAAAATTATTTTTCAACAATTCCTTAATGTTGCTTATGTGCGATAATAAGTAGGTTATCATATAAAATCGACACTTTGTAAAGTTATAACTTATTGTAATTCTGGTGTAAACAAAATTATCAATTGTTTATTATCAATTGTCAATTACTTATATAAGAAATTGTAATTCTATAAATTTTTTTAATTTATAGATAAACACTAATTAATTAATTTATAGTAAATAAGCTTATATGGAATATGTGAAAACTATTGTGGGTTAATTAAATTGTTTAATTAATATTATTAAATTAACTAAAATTATATATTTTCGCAGCCAAAATAAGCTTATAAATCATAGCACACTTAGTGCTTAATTATCAATAATAAAAATGTTAAGATTGAAACTATGTTAAAAAAACTGCTGGTATATACAATAATACTATTAAGTAGCTACAACCTACTGGGACAAGATAAGCTGCCCAAAATTGATTATTCAAATCCCAAAGAATATGAAATTGCAAAAATCACGATTTCGGGAGTACAATTTTTAGACCACAATGCTTTAATTCAACTATCTGGTTTGAAAGCCAGTGACAAGATTATAGTTCCAGGAGATAAACTAACTAATGCTGTAAAAAAACTTTGGAAACAAGGTCTATTCTCCGATGTTAAATTAAGAGCATTAAAAGTAGAGGGAGGAAAAATATATTTAGATATTTTTTTACAAGAAAGAGCTCGTTTGTCATCAGTAAATATATCGGGAGCCAGACGTTCACAAATTGACGATTTAAAAGAAAAATTAAAGCTCAAAAGAGGTGGACAAGTTACAGATAATGTAATTAATAAATCCAAAAATATAATAAAAGATTATTTTGTTGAAAAAGGATATTATAATGTTGATGTTAATATTATTAAAAAAAATGACACAACTCTTCAAAATGCTATCATTCTCAATGTTTATATAACTAAAAACAACAAAGTAAAAATTGAAAATATTGAAATTGAAGGTAATGTCATTTATTCAGATAAAAAAATCAGACGATTATTAAAGAAAACCAAAAGGAAAAGATGGTACGGGCTTTTTAAATCATCAAAATATATAGAAAGTGCATATGAATCGGATAAAGAATTAGTTACTCAAAAATATTTTGAAAAAGGATACAGGGATTTTAAAATACTAAGCGATTCTATTTACAAGATTGATGATAGAACTTTGGGTATTAAAATCAAACTTAGTGAAGGTAATAAGTATTTTTTTAGAAAAATTACATGGGTAGGAAACACTAAATTTTCATCTGAAGAATTAAGTAGAGCCTTAAAAATAAAAAAAGGTGATATTTTTGACCAAGGAGAACTTGATAAACGATTGACTATAGATGAAGATGCTGTTAGTAATTTGTATATGGATGATGGTTATTTATTTTTTAATATTACACCAACTGAAATACAAATAGAAAATGACTCAATTGATATTGAGATGAGAATCTATGAAGGAAAACAAGCACGTTTAAGTAAAATTATTATTACAGGAAATACAAGAACCAACGACCACGTTGTACGAAGAGAAATAAGAACATTACCAGGCGATTTATTCAAAAAATCAGATATTATAAGAACTGTTAGAGAATTGGCTCAACTTGGACACTTTGACCCAGAACAATTGGTACCAAGACCCATTCCAAATCAAGCAGAAGGTACTGTAGATATTGAGTATGCATTGGTAGAGAAAGCAAACGACCAAATTGAAATCTCAGGCGGGTGGGGTGCAGGAATGATTGTTGGTACATTAGGATTAAGTTTTAATAATTTTTCGACAAGAAACTTTTTTCAAAAAGAAGCATGGCAACCGCTACCAACTGGCGATGGACAAAAACTAAGTATAAGAGCACAAACAAATGGAAAAAGGTATCAAGGATATAATTTAACATTTGTAGAGCCTTGGCTTGGTGGACGAAAACCTAACTCTTTTACCCTTTCTTTATTTTATAGTCTACAATCAAATGGTTTAGATGTTAGCGATATTGAAAGACGAGATATGAAAGTTAGTGGAGCATCTATTGGGTTTGGTCAAAGATTGAAATGGCCTGATGATTATTTTACATTATACAACGAACTAAGTTATCAGCGTTATGACTTAAATAACTGGACTTTTATTAGTGGGTTTTCAAATGGAACATCAAATAATTTGTCTTTGAAAACAATATTTAGTCGAAACTCTATTGATAATCCAATATATACACGAACTGGTTCGAAATTCTCTTTAGGTTTAGAGTTTACACCTCCATTTTCTTTAATTTCAGGAAACGACTATTCTACAGCTACAGATACCGAAAAATTTGAATGGATAGAATACCATAAATGGACATTGAGTGCTGAATGGTACACTCAGGTAATTGGTAGACTGGTTTTTAAATCAAAAGCCGAATATGGTTTTTTGGGTAACTATAATTCCGATATTGGACCATCTCCATTCGAAGGCTTTAGTGTTGGTGGTGATATGATGGGATATTACTCTTTTGGTAAAGACATTGTTCCCCTTAGAGGATATGACAATGGTACTCTCAGTCCATCTAATGGTGGAAATATATATACAAAATATAATTTTGAACTAAGATACCTTATTTCACCCAGTCCACAAGCTACTGTTTATGGATTTATTTTTATGGAGGCTGCAAATTCTTGGTACGATTTTGACGACTTTAACCCATATAATCTTTACCGTTCTTCTGGGGTTGGTGTTAGAATATTTTTACCAATGTTAGGAATGTTAGGTGTTGATTGGGGATATGGTTTTGACGCAATAGGAAATAGCTCAACTCCAAGCGGTTCTCATTTTCACTTTGTATTAGGACAACAATTTTAAAAACTTTTTAAATTTATTAAACATGAAAAAAATATTAGCAATCATTTTTATTATTACTATTTCTTTTGCAAGTAATGCTCAAAAGCATGCACATATTGACTCGGAGTATATATTAGGAAAAATTCCTGCTTATAAAGAAGCTCAAAAGAAGTTAAATGATATTTCAAAAAAATGGCAAAAAGAAATTGAAGACAAATATAATGAGATTAAAACCTTATACAGTGCATATCAGAAAGAGAGTGCTTTGATGTCTAATGAGATGAAACTGAAAAAAGAAAACGAAATCATTGATAAAGAAAAAGAAGCACAAAAACTTCAAAAAAAATATTTTGGACAACAAGGAGATATGCATAAGAAAAGACAGGAATTGATTAAACCTATTCAAGATGAGATTGATAATGCTGTAAAACAAATAGCTGAAGAGGGGAATTATGCTTATATTCACGATATTTCGTCGGACCAAGGTATTATATATGCTAATAAAAAATTTGATATTAGCGATGATATTCTAAAAAAAATGGGTTATTAGTAAGGAGTTAAAAACTAAAAATTAAAAGCATAGCTCCGTGTTGGTCTTATAAAAATACGAGCAAAAATAGCTTATTTAAGTTTTTTATTAGTTCCTAAAATGTTTTTTTATTTCGTTAGTAAATGTATTCGTAAGCAAAAACGCCCTGAAAGGGCAAAAGCAACACAATAAAAAAAAGAAGAAAATTAGAACTAATAATATTGTTGTAATTTATTAATTTTTATAAACCCAGCTCCGTGTTATCCAATTTAAGTATTAGAATTGCACGATTATTTGCATATTATGTTGTGGCTTTAAACATGTCTTATACTCTTGTTTATTTGGGCTACCTGTCAGAAGTTGGACAGTCTTGTTTTTCAAATAGTTTTAATCATATAATTAAAGTGAAGATTAGCAAAACTTTGCAAAACTTTGCGTCAAACTTTGTGCAACTTTGCGGTTAAAAAGCGTCCAACTGAAAATCAATAATATAAATATTAGTAACAAAAAAGGCTCGAAAAGCCAAATAAGTAGTCTAACAAAAATTTTTCGGCATCTGTTTTTTTACAATTAACTATTTGACAATAGTTTGTAAAACTGCGTAAGCCACATTAAAATAGGTCGAAGACCTTTATATTTATTAAAATCACTTATAATATTTCTTAAAACAGTAATTATGACGAATTTCATTAAATTATCATTAGTATTAATTTTTTTTACTTTTAGTAGCAATTTATTTGCACAATTTAAATTTGGGCATATTGATTCACAAAAACTTTTAACAGTTTTACCAGAAGCTAAAAAAGCTCAGGAAGCTATTCAGAATGAAGCAAAATCTCTTGAAGAACAACTCGAATTAATGCAAGTTGAATATAACAATAAAGTAAACGAGTATGTTGAAAACCAAAAATTAAAATCAGGTAACCCTAAAAAATGGGCTGATGCAGTAAAAATTGATAAAGAAAAAGAAATTCAAAGCTTACAAACAAGAGTTAAAGAATTTCAAATGACAGCTCAACAATCATTACAAAAAAAGCGTTCTCAACTATTCCAACCTATATTACAAAAGGTACAAAAAGCAATTAAAGATGTAGGAACTGAAAATAAATTTACATATATTTTTGACATCAACAATGTTTTGTTTTTTTCTGACCAAAGTACAGATGTAATGCCACTTGTGAAAAAGAAACTTGGTCTTAAATAAGGGGTTTTCGACCTATTTAATACTGTTAGAGGCTTCTACCTGGGCTTATAAAAACTAATAATTTACAAAATATTATTAGTTCTAATTTTATT
>JAOZVK010000308.1:0-4705 GCA_029938185.1 Bacteroidales bacterium
GAATAAAATTAGAACTAATAATATTCTTGTAATTTATTAATTTTTATAAGACCAGCTTCAGTCTGTAAACTTACTGCTTGTAAAAAAAAACAAAGACCATACCATTATTTTTCTTTTGCTAATTCTGCTGCTTTTTTTAAAGAATCCTCTGCTGCTTTTGTATTTTTATGTAATAGAAACATTACAGTTTGCAAACGATTATAATACGAATGATATTTGAATTGATATAAAAGCGTTAAATCATTTTTACATCTTCGGCAAATTATATTTGTTCCATCAAATGTATTGGTAGCTCTACAAACAGGGCATTTTATTGTAATTGTCATATGTTATAATATAAAAAAATAACTTAGTCAAAGTTTTAGAACTTTGACTAAGTTTGAATTAAGTACAATAACAAAAGTATTTCGATATTTAAGCACCTATACAAAATATTTCACCTGTTTAGTATAGAATTTATTTCACGAAATACAATTAATTATCTGTCAAGCAAAAGCATAATTAAGTAGGTCGTAAACCTTATTGTTCTAAGAAAAATAGCAGGTCTAACAATTCTGTTTCAATTGTTTTTTGAGCTTCATCGTTATCAGTAATTGCTTTTTTATATTTTTCGATTAGCTCATTCAATTCATCCCTATCTTCTTTATTTATGTCTTTGTTTTTAAGCATTTTTTCGGCACGATTGATAATAATTTTATTAGAGTCGTCAATATTAGCAATTTCTTCAACTATTTTTTCTTTATGTTTTTTAATTCCTCTACTACTTTTGAATGTAGCTATTACTTTATCTTTTGTTTGAATTTGAATAGCCGACATGTTAATTATTCCATTTATATCAAGCTCAAAAGTAACTTCAATCTCTCCTCTTTCAACAGGTTTTTTAACTTCAAAAAGTGTTTTGCCTATTAAATGATTTTTTTCAGGATTTACATTTTCACCTTGAAATATTTGAATATCATATGCTTTTTGAAACGAAGAAGAAGCTGAAAATTTACTTGTTCGCTTGACAGGAATAGGTGTATTTTTCGGAATAATAACTCCTGTTATTGATTCTTTCATTTTTTTTTCAATTTCATCTTTGTCTATATCATCTGGTTGCTTTCCATCCATCATTGCTTGCATTAAAAGCTCATCAACAGAGTATTTCGATAATCTAACTCCCAGTGAATGTGGAGTAATATCTACCAATATAGTATCCACATCTATATTATTGATAATTGCCCCCTGAATGGTAGCACCATGCGAAACAGCCTCATCGGGTAAGTCAAGAAGAGCAGGAGTGATATTAAAATTGCTTGTTATCATTTTTGTTACAAGTGGGATAAGACTTGAACCACCGACAAGAATTATACCCTCTACATTACTTATTTCTACTTCAGCATCTTCAAAAGCATCTTTTACCAAGGATATTGTTTTTTCTAAAAGAGGTTTTATCAAATACTCAAAATCTGTTTTAGTAACTTTTAGTTCTAAATGTACTGGCTTATTTTTAATTTTATAAAAGAAATTTTCTTGTATCAATACAGACTCCTGTTTTGATAATTTTATTTTTGTTTCTTCTGCTATTTTTTTGAGTCTTGCATTTACTTTTGAACTTGGTTTATCCTTTATTTTATTGTTTTTTGCAAATCTTTTCCAAATAAAATCAGCAAGTAATTCATCAAAATCATCGCCACCAAGTTTATTATTTCCTTTGCTTGATAGAACTTCAATAATTCCTGCACTATTTTCAATAATCGAAATATCAAAAGTACCACCACCAAGGTCATAAATCGCAAATACAGCATCTTCAATTTTGCTTAATCCGAAAGCTAATGCGGCAGCGGTAGGTTCATTAATTATTCTCTCGACCTGTATACCTGCAAGTTCGGCAGCTTGTTTTGTAGCTTGGCGTTGTTCTTCTGTAAAATATGCTGGTATTGTTACTACTGCTCTTAATTTACCTTCTTCGAGTTTTAATTCTTTTTCGACAGAAGTTTTTATTTTTTTTAGAATTATACTTGAAATATCTTCTGGACGCAAATTGTTGTTACCTAATTTAATGGTAATGTCCTCTCCCATTTTTCGTTTTATAGACAGACAAGTATTTTCTGGCTCAACTATTGCCATATTTTTTGCAGTTTGCCCTACTATATATACACCATCTGCATAACTAACAGCTGATGGTAATAATTTTTCATTATCAATTTTTATAGTTCGAGGTGTATCTTCTGCTAAAACTGAAACTACCGAATTTGTAGTACCTAAGTCTATACCTACTATTGTTGATTTATCCATTTAGTATATTTATAATTTGTTAACTGTAACTTTTGCTCTCTTTATTAAAATATTATTGTACAAATAGCCTATTTCCTGATTTTCTGTAATTTGCATATGTTCAATACTTGACTTTGAGACTATTTCAATTGCTTCGTGATATTCTTTATTAAAAACTTCGTCTTCCAATCCAGTCCTTTCCATATCAATTGAGGTCATAAATTTTTCCCATTTTTTATGTTGAATATTAAAACCATCTTTCCAAGCAAAAAATTTCTTTTTAAAGTTTCTGTTCAAAAACCTACTCATTTCAGGTAGTTCGTCAAAATGGTATTTTGTTCGCATCATCAACTCATCTTGTGCTGTTATTTTGAGTAATACTCTTTTTAAATCTTTACTCAATACTGAGTCTTTTTCATTTTCTTTCTTTGTTTTTTCAAACATTGCGTTTATTTCACCCGATAATTTCAAAGAAATAGTATTCATTTTTTTCACCTCACCCTTCAAGGTTACAACTTCTTGTCCTACACTTAACAAATCGGGTTCATCTGATTTAAGTGTAAACATAAACATATTAAGTTCTTCATAACTTAATGCATCTATTGCTGCGTTTAAGTATTGTTTTAATTCTTCTTTTTGCATTTTAGCTTTTGAATTTATCTGTTTTTGCCAGTTCTGTAATTTCCAAATTGGTAGCAAATGGTGTTTCAAATACAGTTTTCAATATTTTTTTATCTAATTTTTGTTTTGATATCTTATCTTCAAATATTTTTAATGGTTCCTTATATAACACAAAACTATATTTTTTATCATTTGGTTTACTAATTTGCTCATAGGCTTCTCTAATTTTATTAAACATTTCGGGTTCACGTTCAGGTGGATACTTACGTACCATCTCAACGTAAGATTTCTTTGCATTTGCGATTTCTTTTTTAGTTATCCCAAGTATTTCGTAGGCGGATTCTTTAAATTCAATTTTTGACATATTATATTATATTTTAAGGTCTTCTATCTATTTTAATACTGTTAAATGCGTAATACTAATCAGTAAAAATACTGAAAAACATTGTTAGATCACTTATTATATGGTATTTTTGTTTGTTTTTTCTATTAATTCACCAAAAGCTGCATGTACCTTATTATAACATTCTTTTGTTTTATTTGTAGCATTTCTTCTTTTGGCATATAATTCTATATATTTTATACTTTTCAAAATTATTTCATCATCAAAATTATAAATGTTTTTTGCTTTTATTGCTTCGTTCAAAAAAGCTTCAATAATTATCCTTGTTTTTGCATTAGGTATTTCATTTATAAATACCTCAATATAATTTTGATAAAAAGAATAATAGAAATCAGTATATCTTGGATAATATTTTTTCACTTCTTTGGCAAAATTAAGAATTTCTTCTGAATCTATAAAAGTTTTTGCAATTGAAACAAGTTCAGAATAATTTGTTTTTGGAATTTTGTCAATGTAAACTTTCAATGGTAAAAACCTGAGTATAATGTTGCGCTCATCTTCAGAACTATCTTCGGTAATTTGTTTTATGAAATCATGAAATAAATGTGTTTTATTTTTTTTGATAAATTCTTTATGGTAGTAATTTTCTAATTTCGAATATTGTTTTTTACGAATTAATTGCATTATTGTTACAATATCTATTTCTTGTTGAAGTTTAAAAAACTTAGTAGTATTTTTATATGCATTTTCAACTTTTATAATTTTTTTTGAGATAATTACAAGCTTCAAATTTTCTAATATTTGTAATTTAAGCTTTTCAGGGATATTAAAATCTCGTTTTGCTTTTAAAAGTTTTTTCAAGAAATTAACAAAATCAATAATAGAGTTGTATGATTTTGGTAAATAGATATTCTCAAACAGTTTTTCTTTAAATAACATGAATATATCGTAAACAAGTTCTTCGTCTTGCTTCTTTGTATATTTCTTTGTAGCATAATTCAAAATCATATTTACATCAAAAATATCTTTATTGAACTCTGCAAGTGCTTGAGGAAATAGCTTATCTGTATTTTTTTTATAACAGTATTTAAATAAATAAAATATTTTTGAGAAAAAATGAAATGGCATTTCATATTCATTCAAATGTCCTCTAATTATTTCTACTACTACAACAATTTGATTTTTATCAGCATATTTTTTTACAATATTTATAAATCCGTCGTCATCTTTTGCTCTAACAAAATCAAGGATGTCACTTTTTTCACTATAACCTAATAGTTTAATATAGTTTTTTTGATATTCGGAATCATCTGTATTTTTATTGAATAATTCTATATTTTTTTCAAAAGATATTATATATTCATTAAGTATGTTTTTAGGAACATGCTCTACAATCTCATCTTTTTTAAGATAATTGTTGATTATAGTATAAAAGTTGAGATAAGCTTCCGATTTGCGATTTAATTCTATTTTTGAACTTAATGA
>JAOZVK010000308.1:4805-6966 GCA_029938185.1 Bacteroidales bacterium
AAAAGTTGAGATAAGCTTCCGATTTGCGATTTAATTCTATTTTTGAACTTAATGAATTCATAAATGGCAATAAAGAGTTGTTAACAAATGTCTTATACTGGGTTGAGCTTAGTTTCATATTGGGAGAATTAAGCATAGAAAATACTGACATAGAATTCACATAAGACATGTACATAGCTCTCACTATACTTTTAAATCCTTCAATTATTCTATCAGAGAAAAAACTAAAAAATTTATGCTCAACAAGTTTTTTGAAATAACTATTAAATTCATGTTTCTTTTTTTCTGCTAAAGCAATACAACATATATAAAAATAAAAGCCTAGTAAATTATATTTATTGTTTAGTTTTATTATTCGGTTAAGTGATGTTCTGGAATCGTCAAAGTGGTCACATTCAAATATGACATTGTAAAGCTTGAAACTAATGTTTTGTTTTTCAAAATCACTAAGATACTCATTATTTTTATTAAAATATAAATTTAAAATATTAAAAAATTCATAATCATCAAAAAAACTATCCTCTTGTAAAAGGTATTCTATAAAAACATGTATTGATTCTGGTATTTCAAATAATTCGTCATCATAAACATCTAATATTTCGTCAATTTGAATATCGTATTTATAATTAGCTTTACTAACTAATGCACTAAATTGATTAAATACTAAATAGTTTAAATTATTATAATCTTCTTTATCTTCAAACAAAGAAATTGCATCTTCAAAATCATTATCAGACATAGGTTTTCCTGTGTTGCATAAAGATTTTATTGCAGATTTCAATTTATAAGTATTATCACTTGTGTGTTTTTTTTTACTAAATAATTCAAGTGCAGGAAAACTTTTCAGATATGTATATTCTTCTGGTGCTAATTCTATTCCTGAGAATATTTTATAAATAGGTTTTATATTTAATGAGTTTTTACTAATTTTACTTCGTGATAATATTGATAATAATGCATCTATATTTATTGTTTGCGAGTTATTTTTTGCTTGTATTTTTTTTAATACTTTTGCCGATTCGGTGTATTTATCTTTATGTAGATAAAACATTGCTTGCAAGAATAATTGCTTGTTATTGTCTAAGTTTTCAAAATAAGATTCCTGTTCTTTGTTAAAGATACTTATTGATTTTGTGTCTTTATAATCACCTTTGAAGATACATGCCAAAATATAATAAAAATGAAAAGGTTTTGTAGTTTCGTTGTTTAGTGTATTTTTTAATTTTTGGGCAGCTTCTTCAAAATTTTCCAGATATAAATTAGCAATACCTGCAAGCACATCATGCTTTTCAAAACTTATAGGAAATCCATCTTTAGCTACAGAATTTCTGTTACTATTAGCATATTGAATAGCTAATTTGTATTTGTGCTTATTAAAGTTTGCTATTGCTGTTTGGAGGTTCAGTTCTATTTTAAATTGCTTGGCAAGTCCTGCTTCTGTTTGAGCTATTCTTGCTCTGCTTAGTATACTACTTGCTCTTGCATAGTCGCCTTCATTGTATTTCTGAACAGCGTCACTGAAAGCTAATTTTTTCTTTCTTGACATTTTTTATATATTTTTTGCAATTTGATATATTGTATATTTCAAGTTCTTCAATAACTTTTTGTTAAAAAGAAATTATATTATATTTAAAAAAGGCTCAATTATTCATGTAAGTAGTCTTACAAAAGTTTTTCGGCATTTATTTTTGTACAATTGGCTATATAATAGTAATTTATAAAAATGCTTAAGCCACATTAAATAGGTCGAAGACCTTAATAATAACATAAATATCTTACAAAAGTAAAATTCTTAACCAAATTTAATATATGGTAGTATATTAAGACATAAATTTATTAAGTTTATAAACATAATAATTTGACAGGATTTACATGATTAACAGGATATTATAAACATGTAAATTTTATAAATCTTGTCTAAATAATACTAAAAGAAACTTAGTGTCTTGTTTTATAGTATATTTTAATCAAAATTATTACTTTTGTAAAAAACACAAAAATATTATATTATATTTAATATAACAAAAAAAACAATATATGTGAGACAAAAATAATGATTTTTAAAGTTTTTTTATGCACAAATTTATTTTTTCTTTTTAATTAACATATAATTCTACTTTACGAACTTAAAACTATTTGATAATTAAACTATTAAATCATT
>JAOZVK010000309.1 GCA_029938185.1 Bacteroidales bacterium
CCGTTTATTATATATCTTGCGTAAGCAACATTAAATAGGTCGAAGACCTTACATATAAGAGTCGAAGCTCTGAAATATCGCAACAAATTAATCCCACAAATATAGTTCGTCATAATCGACATTGTATTTTTAAAAAATATTATGATGCTACGCAGCTTGATTTTTTGGGTGCGAAAGCGGATAGTTACTTATTTTTTAATAGTAACAATAATTTTATAATCAGCTATATTTGGACTTGCAATTTTATTTGTTTTATTCACTTTTATATAATACCAACCACGAACCAAATTTGAGGCACGCATAGTTACTTTTGTACTGCTACCTGCTTTTGATTGAGTAATCAAGTTCCCATTTTGATCATATAGAAACATCTCTATATTTGATTTTGCAAACTTACCATCATCTGTCGTAATAACAATTTTATCTTTATTTGTCGAATTAAGTTTAAATTTCAACCAATCAATATCTTTATCTGTTTCTTTTTTATTTTTACCTTTATATATTTTATGAAAGGTATGGTATTGTTGGTTATTTAGACTTATCATACTTGCCATTTTCATTGTATTGTCAGGTTCGTAAACATCAAAGTTATACTGACGTTTATAAGCTTTACCTTTTTTACAATTTGTACTCCAAGCACATTTATTTTTATTTCTCGAAGCAGTATACAACATTACAGCAATTTGCCCTTTGGTAAAAGTAGTTCTACATTTCCTATAGGCTGGATATGACATTATATTGTTTACACTTGATTTATAATTATCACCCCATTTGTCTTTTAAATTTGCCCCAGTAAATGTACAATTACTACTAACATATTTTGACAGCTTAGGTTCTGCATGAGTATCACAAAGTGCATCGCCGTTTGTTTCACAAATAAGCTCCGATTTTATTAACCCTTTAAATTTTCTTGTTCTACTAACTGCCTCTTGTTTACCTTTTCGTTTCTTGTAATTTCTGTGTGGGTGAAGCAATCCAAAATAATGCCCAATTTCGTGAGTTAATGATGTTTTTGATTGTTCACTTTGTAATATTACAGCTTTTGTTACAGTATTGTATGTTCCTCTAATATTTGTTCTTCTTCTAAGTTTTCGTTTTCGTAACATATCGGTTATATGTACATTAATACAACCTTTTGATTTTCTGAATATTGTCAGCATTGGAGCTTCAACATAATATCCAAGTTTGCTTCGTTTATCCTTATTAATATACTTAATACCTGACACATAATATACAATACCAGTTTTATTAGATATATTATAATAGTTTAAATCATTCATTAGTCTCTTGATTCCGAGTTCGTTTACACCTCCTGTTTTATTTTTTTTTCGGTATATCCAAAATTTTATTGGAACTCTATATAAAATATTATTTTTAGTTTCGTTATAATATCCTTTTTCAGCCAAATATTTATACAAAAATTCATTATTTCCATACCATGGCAATTTTTGTAATTCCCTATCAGACAGCTCCTTTGAAACACATTCTTCATCGTCTTTAAATTGTGCAAAAGTTGCAGTATATAACGATAAAAACAATATTAATAATAATTTAGTTTTCATTTATAATAATTTAGTTAATATATAGATATTTATACAATTAGTGTATTATACTTTAAATGGTACAATTATTCAATGATACAATGGTACAATACTTTTGTTAATAATTACTACCAGTTTGTTAATGTTAAAACTATAACCGTTTATAGTATAAGACTGCGTAAGCTGTTTAAGAGGTCGAAGACCATAATTCATAGATTTTTTTTACACCTTCGGCAGCACCTAATGGAATTGAAATATTTCCCTTAGGAACATCATAATCTCTTGGATTAATTCTAATTAATATAGAATTATTGTTTCTTGCTATATGTTGAGATTTATGTCTTACTGAAGGAACATACTTGCCTGCACCCATTTCGATAATTGCAAGCCTATAATTTTTTATTGATTCAAGCCATTCAGACAATCTATTCGCCTGATTAGTTGTCCTATCAGAAAGCCATGCCCAATCGCCAAACATAAGAATATTAGGTCGGGCAACTGCTCCACAAGTTGGGCATTCAGGGAATGGGGCTTGGGCTTCAAATACTTTTTCGTTTACTTTTACCTCAATATCATTGGCTGCCCATATGTTTCCAGTACATGGCACAGAACACTGAAAATGATGAATAGAACCATGACATTCTTCTATTAATTCATCATTGTAACCAGCTTTTTGAAATTGTCCATCAACATTAGATGTAAATACAAAATAATCTCCTATTTTTGATTTTCCTATTTCAAGAAGTTGATGAAATCCTTTGTGTGGAATAGTTTTACGATAAAGATTTAATCTGTGTCCATAAAATGCCCATGCTATTTTGGGGTCATCCTGAAACCAAATAGGATTAGCCATTTCAGAAAATGACTTACCAAGTTTAGCTATTGGTGGGTATGCTTTCCAAAAACCAGAATTTCCTCTAAAATCTGGAAGCCCTGAATCAACTCCAATACCAGCACCTGCATTTATTAATATTGCATCGGCTTTTGAAATCTCCTGAGCAGCAAGTTTTATATTTTTGTCTATATCCATAATTAGAATTTTAAGGTCTTCGACCTATTTATTGTCTGTGCATTTTATTAATATACTTTAAATGGTACAATTATTCAATGATACAATGGTACAATACTTTGATTAATAATTGATAACAGTTTGTTAATGTTTAAATTATGACCGTTTAGAGTATATGCAATTTAATATAATATAAATATCGAAAAAAAAATTGTTAGATTACTTATGTGTTTTTATAAAGGGATTCCTAAATTTAATCATTTTTTTCAGATTACACAAAAAGTTTGTGTTTTAATAAAAAAATAACATATTATACTACACTTTCATATCATTGATAAAAAATTTACATGTTTGTTTAATAGATTCATCTACTGTCAAAAATTTGTAATCAAGTTTATCAACCACTTTATTATTTTTATAAAATGATTTTTCAAATGCAGATTTAGCATTTTCTTTTGTAATTAATAATTTAACTCCAAATATTTTTTTGGCAATCAAATTTAATCTCCATAGTAAAGACAACATAAGTGGCGATGCTTTCTTTGATGCTCTTTTTTTTCCAAGTTCGTCAGCTATTTTTTCAAAAACAGTTTTAAAACTTCTATTCTCAGACGAAACTATATATCTTTCATTTGAGATATTGCTATTAGTCAATTTAATCATTATTGAAACAACATCTTTTACATCAACAAATCCATTTATTCCATTTGTATAATATTTTATTCCTTTCCAAACAGTATATATTAGACTCGCGCTACTATTTTTCCAATCGCCTGGACCAATAATGATTGATGGGTTAATAATGACAGCATTAAGCCCCTCATTTATTCCTCGCCAAACTTCAAGTTCCGATTCAAACTTACTTATAGCATAGCCTGAATATTCTTTACTTGGATTCCTTTTGGTTTCTTCGCTTATATGTTTTCCATCAATTTCAAATCCAAGTGCAGCTATTGAGCTTACGTGGCAAAGTTTTTTTATTTTATTTTCAATTGATGCGTTTACAACATTAGCAGTCCCTTGAGTGTTGTTTTTCACCATTTTATTTTTCATTGCAGGATTAAATGAAATCATTGCTGCCGAATGATAAACAACATCTATATTTTCCATTGATTTATATACTGAGTCATAATCCAAAATATCTGCTTCAACCCATTCAATTTCTGCAAACATTTTCTCTGCATTATCAGTATAATACTTAAATATTTTTAAAACTCTATCTATCTTACTTGATTTGCGTCTAATGGCTCTTACCTTTTCTCCTTTTTCTATTAAGCTGTATATTAGGTGAGTACCTAATAGACCTGTTCCTCCTGTTACTAAAATCATTTTTTAATTGAGTTCGTTAATTGTAATATTTTTTATTTTTATGTTGTTATTGTATGGTATAATTATAATAAATTTAACTAAGTTATTGAATATATGCTTTTTATAAAAACACATGAAAAAAATTTGCAAATATTTATAACTTTTTTTAAAGCACAAAGTTATTAAAAAATATATAAAAACAGATTTAAGCTGAATAATTCACAAATTTTCTATTCCAATGCTTAACTATCTGTATATTTGAACGTCAACGATTTATAAATAATTGAATTTTAAGGTATAAACCAATTCGTAATCCATAATTCATAATTCGTAATTCGTAATTCGTAATTCATAATTCGTAATATTAAATAGCTTGAATACCTTATATCTTTTGTTAAACATTTTTAGATTATAATTGTTTTTAATAGTTTTGCCACCTTAATTTAATCTAAACATAATTAATCACATTAATATAAAATGGATATCCCAATAAAACTATTTACAGGAACAAAAAGTCAGTACTTGTCACAAAAAATAGCAGAAAACTATGGAACAGAACTTGGCAGAAGTTCTGTTGCCCGTTTTAGCGATGGCGAATTTCAACCTTGTATTGAAGAAACTGTACGAGGTAACTATGTGTTTATTATACAATCTACATTTATGCCAGTCGATAACTTAGTTGAACTATTATTATTGATTGATGCAGCAAGACGAGCATCGGCATATAAAATAGTTGCAGTAATTCCGTATTTTGGATTTGCTCGACAAGATAGAAAAGACAAGCCCAGAGTATCAATTGGTGCAAAACTTATGGCTGATTTGCTATCGGCTGCTGGAGTATCAAGGGTAATGACTCTTGATTTACATGCTGATCAAATTCAAGGTTTTTTTGATGTACCAGTTGATCATTTGTATTCTTCTCCAATATTTATACCTCATATTAAAAACTTGAATTTAGAAAACCTTGTGATTGCATCGCCTGATACTGGAGGAACCAAAAGAGCAAATGCATATGCTAAATTTCTAAAAAGTCCAATGGTTATTTGTCATAAATCAAGAGAAAAGGCAAACGTAATTGGTGAGATGAAAGTTATAGGTGATGTAAAAGGAAAAAATGTTGTAATTGTTGATGATATAATTGATACAGCAGGAACAATTGTTACAGCAGCAAATAAAATGATTGAAAAAGGAGCTAAAAGTGTGCGAGTTATAGCAACACATCCTGTTTTATCGGGGGCAGCAATAGAAAAAATAAAAAACTCGAAAATTAAAGAAATTATTGTTACAGACTCAATTCCATTAAAAGAAATATGCGAAAAAATTAAAGTTATTTCGGTTGCAAAAATGTTTGCTGATACAATAAAAAAAGTATATAATTATCAATCAATAAGCACTAATTTTTTATTCTAAAGTTTTACGATATTTTTATTCGTACAATTGATTATACCACAACGGCTTACCATAATGTGTAAGCCATATAGTGTTTTTATAAATTTCAGTTACTAATTCTACTTTACGAACTTAAATAATGCTAAAAATAAGATGTTTAGCATTTAATTTATTTTAGTTCAAAAAAATAGTTAGTATCTTGAATTTCTATTTCTCGAGTTTTTTTGCCCTGAATGGGCATAAGCATTAACATGGGGCAACGCCATTACTATCTGTATATAATTTTCTATAAGGACTATCCAATATTATTATTATATTATTTTTGTCAAGTAACTTTATTAACTCAATTATTTTTTTATCACCATATTTTATTCCTGTTGGATTGTTTGTATTACAAATTAGAGCTGCACAATTTGAATATAATTTAATATTTTTTATTATTGATTCAAACGATGTATAAAAACCATATTTAGCATTATTGACTTTTAATATATTCATATAAGCTCCTCCAGTACAAATTTGGTAACCAATTTTATTTACATTAAGTATTTTGAAAACAGTAAATAAAGCTCCAGCTGCACCATTAGTAATATGAATATTAAGTAGTATAACAAAAGTTTCTCGAACTGTGCAATCAAAAGTCCATAAGGACGACAACTATTGTTAAACCACGATGATAATCGTGGTATTAAAAGAACTTATGACATAAAGTCCCTCAAGGGACGAACTATTTTGCTCTATTCTCACAACTTATCGTTGTGGGTTTAATAGTTCGTCCTATCGGACTTTTGATTGCACAGGTTGATTTTTTTTAATTCTTCGGTAATTTCTATTATTTTTGAGTATTTTATTTTTCATGATTTTTTTTTATTAAGCGATTTATGTTGTATTAGTTACAATACTAAGTTAATAGCATGTAAACCAATAAAATATAATATTAAAGTAAATGTAAACTTATATAATATTAAAGTAAAATAAAATTATACTAATTATTTATTACATTTTTCTTAAAAAAAATTATGAAATATTATATGAATGTACTACTTTTGTAATAAAGAAATATTAAAGAATATTTAGTATACATTTTTATTAGAAATATATAAAAATATTACAAATGAATATAACTGCAAGAATTGATAAGTTAAGAAGAGAGCGTGCTTGGTCGGTAGCTAGATTGGCAAGAGAGACTAATATACCAACTGTAAGTTTGCGAGTAATGTTAGGTCGAAATAATGTTAACAATTATGGTATACTAGCACTACAAAAAATATCTAAAGCTCTGGATACAAGTGTGTCATACTTAACAAAAGAAAACGACGAGGATATTGTACCACAATTAACAAATCTACAAAAGAAAGAACTTCAGGAGCTAATAAATAGGTCTATTGAGAGCTTTTTTTCAAAAAATCAAAAATAAAATTCTTTTATGAATATATACTCATGCATATATAATAATGTAGTTTAACAAAGGTTTTTCGGCATTTGTTTTTTGTTAAATTACACGTATTGAATGTTAAAAAATACTGTTGTGGTTTGAAATATGTCACATATTCTTACTTATGCGCATTGTATGTTGTTTTAAATTGCGATGAAAATCAATAACATAATCGCCTACTGTCTGTGTGGCTTCAAGCTGGTCTTATAAAAATACGAGCAAAAATAGCTTATTTAAGTTTTTTATTAGT